>JACQXX010000007.1 GCA_016208495.1 Acidobacteriota bacterium
AAGGATAGAATTCATCAAAACCGAAACCTCTGATAGGAGTTGTATGAAGTGACAATACAACTCCCGAGAGAAAAAGAGGTTGCAAGCAGATTCTGCTCGCAACCTCTTTGCTTTTTTTGCTACTCTTACCGAACGTCCTCAGTTAATAACCATTGAACCATCTAGTTCCAAAGACAAACGGCGATCTCTTACGCCTTCAGCCAGTGTACCGAGAGGCTCGAATTGGGCTTCCTGCCTGAATACATTCGGCCCCTCCTCACAACCCAAGCATCAGCACGGTGTATTTTTCTCCCGGTCTTGAACCCGCGAAGCGGGTGGATGGCTCGTCGCCCAGTGTAACCCCATACGCCTCAAGCTAAGGAAAATTTGAACCATCCGCTTGCTTTTTATGTCGCCGTTGCAGGGCTTGGGTGTCTCGCCCTGGCCGTGACCGTGGGCTTCGCACCACGGCTATTACACAACGACCCTGCGGGCCTGGAAACCCTTAGGGAGCGTTAAAAAACAACTTCCCGTTTTGGTTTGGGGGCAGGTATTTGGATTGAGCATCCTGAAAGGCTGCCGTTCACATAGCCGGTGGTTGCGAGGTTTTGGGAGCTACCACCGGGAAACGATTGTCTCCCCGGTCCATCCCTCCCCGCTTCGCCCGCGCCCCGCAGGGCGCGGGCGAAGCGGGGAGGGATGGGGGATAGCCCGTGGATCCGGTGGTAGGCCCAAAGCGGCCAACCGACCGGCTATCCGAACGGCAACGCTTCGCGGTGCAAAACCAAAACCTGGACGTGACAGAACGCCCGCACCCCAAGGGATTTATTTTTTAAGGCTCCCTTAGCTTGATGCACATGAGGGCTCGAAGACTCACCCTGGGCTAGCGTGCCTTCGTCTCCTTCGTAGACTGAGAACCAAAAACTGCTTCAACTCTTAACTGACTACTGACTACTAACTACTAACGACTGACTGTCATTATTCATGATGTTTTATCTGATAACCCTCACAAAAAAGCGCGGCGTCATCAATTCAATTTCCGCAATACATCTGGTGATGAGCAGGTGGGTTGTTGGGGGATTTCTGGCTCTGATACTGCTGGTATTGATGACACCACATTCGTCAGGCAGCCAGTTGACCCAAAAACCACACCAGCTCGAATTACCCTTCAATGTCAGATTCAAATCTTCACTGATTCAACCCCAGGTGATTTCAAGGGCACAGGTTCAGTCCCTGACCAGGTCGTCCACAAACATCAATCTGGCACCTCAGACAATTCAACCCGGCACGGCTCTGGATAAGGTGACATTTTATGGGAATGGAATTACCTCGCTCATCGCGGCGGCTGACACCAATAATGATCGGATTCCCGATGGGAATGCCCGCGAGACCTTTACAACTGGTGACCCTGAACTTGAAGAATTTACAGCCCTTGCCGTGAGCTCTCAGACCCAAAGAGTCTATGCCGGCTCCCTCGTTTTTGAAGGACCTGCGGCCAATGAGGGCATTTTGACCGTGTTTGACAATTCGAATGGAAGCTTCAAAGGCACGGTCCTTCGAAAAATACCGCTAGGCAAAGGCATGCCGGTTGGGATTGTGATCAAACACTCAGGCGATGGGGATATAGTCATTGTCATGTCGGTTTACTATCAGGCCGCCTCCCCGTTTACCCTGACGGAAGGTGATTTTGTTTCAATTACTGCTTACTTGCCCGGCCCTGATGGTTCACCTGATGGCAACCGGAACGTAGATGTCCTCCCCGCCGGGCAATTAAAGCTTGGTCTGGATCTGGTGGCGTTTAGTTTTGGAGGGATTGCCCTCAGCCAGAACGGGAATTTGATTGCCAACCTGGTGGCGAAAAATGCCATAGACGGATTTGCTGGTGGCGCCGTCTTTGTTTTCACCGACAACAACGGAGATGGCATCCCTGATAACCTGGTTCCTCCAGCCCTGTTTGCCCAATTTAGTGACCAAAATATTGCCAATTTGATTGCTGCGACCAGCGTTGTGCCGCTGGCGGGCGGTAAAATTGGTGTCCTCAGCGCCGATATTTTTTCGGATTCGGAAACCGAAATTTTTGTCTTCAATGATGCTGATGGAGATGGAAAGGTAAGCGATACCGGTACCAAGATCTTTAATGAATCGCTGGCGTTTCCAGGGATTTTATTGCTTTTTGAGGGGACTTCCGGGTATGTGGTCAACCGCATGACTGGCGCCGGCGACAAGCTGATCTTCTCGTTTATCAATTTTCAAGGTGAACCGCGTGGTTCAGGGCTGGCTTCAGTTTCAATTGGTGGAAGCACCGCCGATAAAGCCTTTGATGTCAGCAATCCACAGGCCGAGATTGTGACGTGTGTGGCCAGCTTGTCAGGGAGCAGTCCTGATACGGTTCCTCCCACTGTGCAGGTGACCTCGCCAAACGGTGGCGAAACTGTCCGCCCTGGGACGGAACTGGAAATTCGATGGACTTCTTCCGATGACAAAGGCGTGGTGACCCAGGGCATCAGTCTTTCGGGTGACAGTGGTACCTCATTTGGGTTCACAGTGGCGACCGGACTGGCTGGTGAGACCACTTCGTTTCGGTTTGTGGTGCCAAATGGTCTTGGAACTCAAAATGGGCGGATTCGGGTTACTGCCCGAGATAGTGCCGGAAATATTGATGCTGACCTGAGCGACCAGGATTTTGTGATTTTGGGAGCAACCGGAGTTGATACCCGTCCCCCAGAGGTCACTGTGTCCGCACCAGCGACCGGAGCCGTTTTGACCGGAGGAACTTCCGCCACGGTTGCCTTCAGTTCAACTGATAATGTCGGGGTGAGTTCGCACAGTCTGGCGTTTGCCGCGGATGGTTCAACCTTTGATACACCGCTGGCGACTGGACTGCCAGGTGACATCACTTCATTTGATGTGACCTTGCCAAACCAGACCACCTCGACCGGGGTCATTCAAGTGCAGGCTGCCGATGAAGCGGGGAATGTCGGGGCGGGTTTCAGTGGTATGTTTACGGTCAATGCTGATACCGTAAAGCCAGCGGTCACTGTCATTTCACCCGGTACTACCCTCAAAAAGGTCAAGCGCGGCGAGCCAATCAACGTGACCTGGACTTCGACAGATAACGGACTCGTTGTCAGGCACGACATTGAGTTGTCCACTGATAACGGTGCGACGTTCGGGACGGTACTGGCGGCAGGCTTACCAGGGACAGCCCAGTCATTTCTGGCCACGGCGCCAGGTATCAAAGTCAAAAAAGCGATTATCAAAGTGATTGCAACTGATGGGGCTGGGAACGCGGGTGAAGGCCGTTCAACCCCATTTAAGGTGAAGTAGGAGCAGGAGTCAGGAGTCAGGAGTCAGGAGTCGAGTGTTGGGATTTTGAATTCTCTGTCAAGTGTATTTGGTTCGATTTGAGTCATTTAGGAACAATTCTTTTCAAGAATTCCATGGATTTAACGATTCGGGTTTGGACTACTGACTACTGACTTATCATCTACTGACTACTGACTACTGACTTATCAACGACTGACGACTGACTCGGTAGACGATACAATCGCAATTCTTCCAAGCAGAACTCAATCCCAAATTTCTGATTTTCATTTTGTGAAGGGGGATCTATGAATCGAGCAAGGTGGAGGTTTACCAGTATCCGACATGTAAGCCTGTGGATCTTGGCATGTCTGGTCATTGGAGCTGGAACCGCTGTCCTGCCGTTGAATTGGGCACAGGGCGACACATCCCAACAGAAAAAGGTGCGGAAATCGCCCGCTACCCATACTTCCCAGGCCGGCAAATCAAGTTTACGTCACACATCCAAACCATCCTCAGAAGGGACCCGCCTCCCAGTTTTCCCTGGTGGCAAACCAGGTTCCATTCAGGAGAATAACCAGACACCATTGAAGCCCGAAGAGCTTCCAGGCTATGGCGCCCGCCAGGTGTCTGGTGTGCCGGGTATTTCCACCCAAATGGCAGTTGATGATTTCCTGGAAATTGCCCAGGCGGAAGCTGAGGGCCGATGGGTGAAAAAACCTCAGGTGGTCAAACCCCGGGTCAAAAAGATTCCAACACTTCTGAAGCCATACCCGAATGATGAAATTCTGGTGAGTGAGCCGGCTGCGATTATGTCGCCCAATCAGCCCACTCGCGTTCCTTCACCCGCCCCAGCCTCAACCTTTCTGGCGCTGGATGATAACGGCGCGGGGATCCCTCCCGATACGCATGGTGCCGTTGGTCCCAATCACCTGGTTGTGGCGACCAATCAACAGGTTCGCATTCAAAGTCGGACCGGAAGCAACATCAGCACCGTTTCGCTCGATGCGTTTTGGCGATCTCTTGAACCCTTTAGTTTTACCTTTGATCCAAAGGTTTTATATGACCCCTTTTCCAACCGGTTCATGATGACGGTCATGATTGATTTTGGCTCACCGAATTCTTCGGTGTTGCTGGCGGTATCAAAAACCAGTGATCCAACGGGTCAGTGGAACTTTTACAAGGTTGACACTGACTCAACCGATGCCCTTTCAGCCGACTACCCGAGCATGGGATTTAACAAAAACTGGATTGCCGTCCAGGTCAATATGTTTAGCCCTTCCTCAGGCCGGTTTACCGAAGCCAAACTTTTTGTTTTTGACAAGGCTGATGTCTATGCCGGTGGTTCAGGTCGCGTCACCACCATTCGCTCGCCAGAGTTTGTGCTTGTTCCGGGCCTGACCTATAGCGATACCCAGGAAACCCTGTTTTGCGTTGGAGGGAGCTTTAATTCAGCGATTCGCATTTCAACGATCACGGGTGCCGTTGGGTCTGAAACCCTGACGGTTGGCCCGGTTGTGAACGGCGGGTCAGATGGCTGGTCTTTTAACCAACCAGGATTTCAGGATTCAGCGCCTCAAAATGGTACTGGGGTCAGAATTGATTCGGGTGATGCTCGAATGCAAAACGTGGTTTTCCGAAACGGTTCGATCTGGTGCGCCCATACGGTTTTCCGACCTGGAAATTCGGCTACGCGAGCGGCTGTCCAGGTCTGGCAATTGTCAACCAGCGGCAATGTGTTGCAGCGCATCATTTTGGAAGATCCAAACGGCACCATTTTCTATGCCTACCCGACGGTAGCGGTGAATAAGAACAATGACGCCTTGATTGGCTATTCAAGGTTTTCACCCAGCCAGTTTGCCAGTGCCAACTATGCCTTTCGGGCTGGTTCCGATGCTCCCAATACGCTTCGGGATGATACCGTTTTAAAGGCTGGGGAAGGTGCGTATGACAAAAACCCGACGTTTGGCGCCAACCGCTGGGGAGATTACAGCAACACGGTGGTTGATCCGGTCAATGACACTGACATGTGGACCATTCAGGAATTTGCTGCTCCTGGGAACCGGTTTGGCACCTGGTGGGGACGAGTGGCCCTTGATCCTGGCGCGGGTGATACCACTCCACCAACGGTTCAGCTCCAGTCTCCAAATGGCGGCGAGTCGGTGAAAGGGAGTGAACGCACCACCATCAAATGGGCTTCGAGCGACAACAATGGTGTGATCCAGCACGATTTACAGCTTTCAACCGATGGCGGAACCTCCTTTAGTGCTCGGATTGCCACCGGTGTTAGCGGTTCGGTTCAGGAGTTTTCGTGGTTGATCCCACTGGTTGAAACCACTCGCGCCCGGGTTCAAATTACCGCGCTCGACAGTTTTGGCAACGAGGCAACCGATGCCAGCGATGCTGATTTTTCGATTGCCCGCCCGGCACTTTCACCTGCCCAGAATGTAACGGCGACTGTCAACGGTCAGGCCGTCCAACTGGCCTGGGAAGCTGCCCGCCCAACGCCTGGCGCCAATATCACCGGGTATAGCATCTATCGGTCACGAACCTCCCCAGTTGCCGTTGCAGCGGCCAATCGGCTGGGGACGTTTAGCATCCAGACCCGGACATTTTCCGACCGTCCAACTCCGGCGGACGGAAAAACCCAGTATTTCTATGTGGTGACAGGGGTTTACAACACTGGGGAAAGCGGTCCATCCAACGAAGTCTCAGCTATACCAGAATCCAGCAACGACACCAAACCACCAGTGGTCCAGGTCATTGCTCCGAATGGTGGCGAGTCGGTCAACAATGGAGAGCCGCTCCAGATTCGGTGGCAATCATCTGATGCTGGCGGCACGCTGGCCTCGCATACGGTTGATCTTTCAGTTGACGGCGGCACCACGTTTGGCACATCAGTGGCGGCTGGACTTGGGGCCACGGCCCAATCGTTTGTGTTTCAGATTCCAACCACCATTGCTTCACCAACAGCCCGGATTCGGGTGTCAGCCCGCGACGCGGCTGGAAATGTCGGCACTGATCAATCCGATGCCAATTTCACGATCAAATCAACTGATGCGGTTGCACCAACTGTGACCGTAACGGCACCTGCCGCCGGTCAAAAGGTCAAGGTGACGGGCTCAAGTTCATTTACCGTCACCTGGACCAGCAGTGACAATATCGGGGTGGCGAGCCATGACGTGTTGCTGGCCAAGGATGGAACGACCTTCCAAACTCTGGCGACGGGACTTTCAGGTACAATCACGACCTTCAGCTTGACTCAATCACTGGTTGGACCTGCTGGAAAGAACAAGGCGGCGAAACTTCGGATTGTGGCCAAAGACGCTGGCGGAAATAGCGGCACGGGCGAAACCGGCGCCTTTAAACTCATTGTCAAATAGACAACACAGTTGAGAACTTTTGTTCATTCTGAGGAGGACACTCCAGGAACACAGAGGAAAATCAAGATCCCTCCGTCTTCCTGAGGTGTCCTCTCTTTCTTTTCACACTGTGAGGAGTCTGATTCTTCTGCTTGATGAAGGGGGTTATATGCGTCTTCGCTCGAATCTGCTGATTTGTTTTTTTGGCTATCTGGTGTTGATTGCCAGACTGGGATCAGGTGCGGTCAGTGCCCAGGAGAAAACAGCCTCACAACCGACACTGGCTGAACTGGCCTTCATTGCTGGCACCTGGCAGGGCGAATTGGGCGGAGGTGCGACCGAGGAACAATGGAACCCACCCTCGGGCGACAGCATGATGGGCATGTTTCGCTATGTCCAAAACGGTAAAGCCGTGTTTTACGAGTTTATGTTGATCGAACAAACACCAGATGGTCCGGTGTTGCGGCTCCGGCACTTCAACCCGCGACTGGTTGCCTGGGAAGACAAAACCGGCACCTTGAATTTCCCGCTGGTTGAATTTCGAAAAAACTACGCGGTTTTTGACCATGACAGCAAGGAACGCCTGATCTTTCACCGCAAGTCCGCTGATTCATTGACCATTACTCTTGAGAAAACCAAAGATGGTCAAAAAACAGCCGAAGCTTTCAATTACAAGCTCAAAAAATAGTGGATTTGGCGTGCGCCGACTGGTCGGCGCGTTCAATGGTGCCACCTTTCCGTTTTCTGAAAATCTGGAAAATATTGGCTGACCAGATTCGTCACATTTCCAAAGAATGTGTACAATACTGACGAACTGTTCTGTTCCCACCGCGCACAACGCTTTTTCTAAAAAAATTAAAAAGTTTTCTTGCTTTGCTTCCGCGGCAAGCAGCCAAACAACCCAACCCAACTTTTCTGCTACCGGCTGACTCTCAGCCAATGAAAATTTGCAGCCGGGCGGAAACAGGATCTTTGGCAGATGAGGAAACCCAGGCCCTCTTCAACCGGTGTGCGACCATTCAAAACCAAATCAAATCTTCAACGTCATTGACTGACGAGCACAAGGTACCAAAACCATACTCTAAAGAGCATCTGTGATCTGAGTTGTTAGAAAAATCCCTGGTTCAGATCCAGCATTGTCACCAAAACAGTGGTAACCCGGCTTGTCTCATTTCACAAGAAAGAGGTGCAGTATGAATCAAGGGAAGTGGAGGGCAACCAGCGGTCTTCGGCTCATTACCCTCACGTGTTTACTGGCACTTATTGCCATAAGTGTCTCAATCCGGATTGGTCAGTCGTTGACGGCGTTTGCCGACCAACAGCCAGCCAGTCCTCAGAAAAATCCAACCGCCACCAGTGCCCCGAGTCAGTCGTCGCCGAATGCAATTGTGCCGGTTGGGGCTTTATCGCGTGTCCCGTTGCGTCCGGGTGAAATGATGCGCCGTCAGGATGGCGCAAAATTTATTGAGATTCGACAGGAAGAATTTCCATCAACCGGGCAGCAAATCAAAGGTGAACCTGGAAAAGCCACGCGTAAAGCGGAGATTGATTTTTCTGAAATTGCCCGTGAAGAAGCTGCCGGATTGATTCAAAAGATACCGAAGCCGAAAAAGAGTACGGTCCGCATTTTCCCGGTGACGGACCCACATCCGGATAATGAGATTATTGTCAGCCCACCTGCCACCATTCTTCCTCCGAATCGTGAAACTGACAGCAAATTGAGCGTGCAGCCTCAAGTTCCATCCCCTGAACTGGCCGCCAATTTTCAGGCGTTGGGTGACAGCAATACCGGGATTCCGCCTGACACCCACGGGGCGGTGGGGCCAAACCACCTGATGGTCACCCTCAACACGGATGTTCGAATTCAGGATAAAACCGGGCGTCCCTTGAGCACCTCGACGCTGAGTGCATTTTGGGGCCGCCTGGGCAATCTTTCGACCTTTGACCCCAAAATTTTGTACGATTCAATTCAAAATCGCTGGCTGTTTGTCACGATGGCGGATCCGCTTGAGCCCACGGCAGCCATGTTGATCGGTGTTTCTCAAACCGATGACCCGACGGGCCGGTGGAATCTCTACCTGGTTCAGATTGACAGCAACGGCCAAAACTGGGCGGATTACCCGAGCATCGGTTTTAACAAAGACTGGATTGTGGTGTCGTGCAACATCTTCCCCAATCAGGGAGGCGGGTTCCGTGGCGCCAATATCTATGTGTTTGACAAAGCGGACCTGTATGCCAATGGAACCGGGAAGTTTACGTTGCTGCGTGGGCCGGATTTAACCCCCGTCCCAGCCATTACTCACGATCCAACCCTGGCAACGATGTTTGTGGTCACCAATCTCAATTCAGCCATCAAGGTTTCGACGATCACGGGCGCCGTTGGTTCAGAAGTTCTCACCCAGGGGGCAACCATCACGGGTGGCTCTGATACCTGGGCGTTTGCCACCTCAACTGACATTGGCCCGCAAAAGGGGACTTCAGTCAAACTGGATACTGGATTTTCCTGGATGCAAAACGTGGTGTACCGCAATGGGACCCTTTGGGCCTCACAAACTGTCAATCGCCCGGCCTCAAACCCAACCCGATCTGGTTTGCAGTTATGGAATCTTTCAACCAGTGGGGCGGTTTTGCAGCGGATCATTGTCGAAGACCCGACCAATGCCGTGATGTTTTGCTATCCAACTGTCGCCGTCAACAAAAACAGTGATATGTTGATTGGATATTCACGGTTGGGCGCGGATGAATTTGCCAGTGCTCATTATCGGTTCCGGGGCGGAACTGATGCGCTGAACACGCTTCGTGATGATACCCGGCTCAAGGTTGGCGAAGCACCCTACGACAAAACGTTTGGTGGTCCAGTGAATCGCTGGGGTGATTACAGCAGCACGATTATGGATCCCAACGACCTGGATATGTGGACGATCCAGGAATATGCCGTTCCCGCTAGCGGCGGATTCGACCGCTGGGCAACCTGGTGGGGGCGGGTCAATGCGCCACAAGGAAGCGACACCACGGCGCCGACGGTTCAGTTGACCTCACCCAATGGCGGCGAAAGTCTCACTGGGAGCAACCGGGTCACCATTAGCTGGACTTCCTCTGATAATTCGCTGGTTCTGTTTCATGATCTCAATCTTTCGACCGATGGCGGCGCGACATTTCCCGTGACGGTGGCTTCGGGCGTGGTTGGAACGGCAAAAACATTTGAATGGACCGTTCCACTGGTTGAGTCAACCCAGGCTCGCGTTCGGGTGACAGCGGCGGATCCGGTCAATAACCGGGCCAGTGATGCCAGTGACGCCAACTTCACGATTTCCCGTCCGGCGTTATCTCCACCGACTGATTTGAGTGTTGCCATCAATGGTCCTCAGGTCCGATTAAGTTGGAAGGCAGCCGCCAACACCCCAGGCGCCAGCTTAACTGGATACAGTATCTATCGGTCCCGAACCTCGCCGGTGTCTCCGATTGGCTCAAATCGCCTTGGAACTTTCCCGGCGTCGTTGCTGGCCTTTACCGACCGACCAAATCCAGCGGATGGAAAAACACAATTCTTTTATGTTGTGACGGCAATGTACAACACCGGGGAAAGTGTTCCATCCAATGAAGTTTCAGCTATTCCGGAACCCAACAGTGATGCCACTCCTCCACAGGTAAGAGTCGTTGCCCCGAATGGTGGAGAAACGGTCAACAATGGTGAACCACTCCAGATTCAGTGGCAATCGTCTGATCCAGGAGGCGGTTTGGCCTCTCACAACGTGGATTTGTCACTGGATGGCGGAACGACGTTTGGGACGTCAGTGGCAGCCGGTTTGGGAGCCACGGCTCAATCATTCGTGTTCCAGATCCCAACGACGATTGCTTCGGCCACGGCTCGAATCCGGGTAACAGCTCGTGACGCGGCTGGAAACAACGGCACGGATAGTTCCGATGCCAATTTCACGATCAAGTCCAGTGATGCCAGTCCGCCAACGGTGACGATCACGTCGCCAACGGCTGGACAAAAGGTGAAAATCACCGCCAGCGCCGGGTTTAACGTGACCTGGTCAACGGCGGACAACGTGGGAGTGACCAGCCAGGAAATCTTTGTGGCCAAAGACGGAACGACGTTCCAGAGTCTGGCCAGTGGGTTGTCGGGTAGCACAACATCATTTACCTTGACACAGGCACTGGTTGGTCCAAAAGGCAAGAACAAGGCCGCGAAGGTTCGGGTTGTGGCCCGCGATGCCGCCGGCAATAGCGGCACGGGTGACAGCGGCACCTTCAAGCTGATTGTGAAATAACCCTTTGAGCAAGTAGTGAATAGCGAGTCGTCAGAATGAGCAAGTCGCGAGTCGTCAACCTGTGACAAATTGAATTTATGGTTTGATTGCTCAGTATTCCATCGTTACCAAAGCGATAAGCTTAAATGACGTAACAGAAAAGAACCTCTTCTGACTACTCGCTACTCGCCACTCACTACTCGCTCTGGTTCACAACTTTGCTCTCTTCAATTCAATTCAGTTTCAAAAACGACACAGTGACACCAGGATAAGGGTGGTAAAAACACCTGTATTCTGAACCAGGGAGTTGTACACACATGAGGAAAGGTATTTGCTTTGCTCATCTTGCACTCATTTTCGTGAGTGTGGGGATGTTTGCTGCTGGAGTTGGGTGGACGATTGCTCACGCCGACTGGCAAAAGGTCAGAGCCCAATCGGGTCAAAAAAAATCGAAGGCACAGCGGTCTGAACCTCAGTCAAAAACCGCTCGCGGTGCCAACGCGCCAGCTTCAATCTTGAAACCCAGGTCAACCCGGCAGTCGTCTCAGGCTGATTTTCCGCCAGTCAAATTGCAGGATTTACCAGGCTATGGCCAAAAAACCATTGCTGGAATCCCTGGAGTTGCAATTCGGGCCGCCGAAGTGGATTTTACTCAGCTTGCGCTTGAAGAAGCCCGACGCCCGCTGGCACGTCGTCCAAAAATTGAGCGTGAAAAAGGACCCGTTCCGCTTGATGTCATTCGACCCGACGAAACTGTGGTTCCCAGTCCTCCCGCGACAAGTGTGACACCTGGTACCAAAGCCCTGGCACCCTCGCCAACCCCCGCTTCCAGTTTTCTTGGGCTCGAAGATAATGGTCCTTCGTTCCCACCTGACACGCATGGCGCCGCAGGCCCCAATCATTTGATGGTAACGCTCAATACTGAGATTCGAATCCAGGACCGCAAGGGGAAGGCCCTGCGAACTGTTTCCCTCGATGGATTCTGGAGTGCTGTCGGAAATCCTAACTCATTTGATCCAAAGGTATTGTACGACCCTTATCAAAACCGCTGGATGATGACGAGCACGGCAGATTCATTCTCGCCTACGTCATCGGTTCTGATTGGTGTAACCCAAACGGATGATCCAACCGGAAAATGGAATCTTTACAATATTGATGCCGACTCGACGGATGTGGCCTGGGCTGACTACCCCAGCTTTGGGTTTAACAAAGACTGGATCGTGGTCACGGTCAATATGTTTGGGAATGAAAGCGGTGGGTTTCGAGGGACAAACGCGTTTGTGTTTGACAAGGCGGATTTGTATGCGCGAGGCACTGGTCGCCATACCTTGCTCCAAACCCCAGCTTTTACCTTGACTCCAGCCATTACGCACAGCGATACCCTCGATACCATGTACCTGGTTCAAAATGTGGGTTCCGGACTCCGCTTGTATTCAATTACTGGCTCAGTCGGCGCCGAGCAACTCAATACACTTTCGATTGTCAGCACCGGCGATGGGTGGTCATCTTCAGAGCCAGGGTTTGAAGATTCCGCTCCTCAAAAAGGCACCACTCGCAAAATCGCGGCCAACGATGGTCGAATTCAGAACGTGGTCTTTCGCAACGGCACCCTCTGGGCAACCCACACGATTTTCCTTCCGGCTGGAGACCCAACCCGGGCCTGTGTTCAAATCTGGCAATTTGCTCCGAGCGGTGGCGTGATCCAGCGAATTGTTTTGGAAGACCCGACCAGCAAAATGTTTTTTGCCTTTCCATCGCTGGCGGTGAACAAAAACAATGACGTGCTGGTGGGCTATTCGCGGTTTTCTCCAGACCAGTTTGCCAGTGCGAACTTTGCCTTTCGGGGTGGCACCGACCCGCTCAACACCTTGCGCGACGATACCGTGTTGAAGAATGGCGAAGACGTCTATATCAAGTCCGGCGGAGGTGAGAACCGATGGGGAGATTACAGCAGCACCGTGGTAGATCCGGTCAATGATCTGGATATGTGGACTGTTCAGGAATTTGCCGCCAAACAAGCCAGTAACACCAGTAAATGGGGCACCTGGTGGGGGCAAATCCCGGCGCCGGTGAGTGGTGGCGATACAGTTGCACCGCTGGTCGAAGTGACAACCCCCAATGGTGGTGATCAGGTGAAGGGTGGCGACCGGCTGCGAATTGCCTGGACGTCAAGCGATAATCTGGGGGTTGTGCTCCACGATGTTGCGCTTTCAACCGATGGCGGCACCACGTTCACCACAAACATTGCGACGGGGTTGCCAGGGACAGCCAGCGAATTTACCTGGGCGGTGCCGTTGATCGAAGTTCCACAGGCCCGGATTCGAGTTTCGGCCTTTGATCAATTTTTCAATCAGTCAACTGACACCAGCAACGCCGATTTTACGATTGCCCGCCCACCATTGGCGCCGCCAACCAATTTGAATGCAACGGTTTGTGGTCAGGCTGTCGCGTTAAACTGGGATGCGGCGGCCAATACGCCTGGGGCGATTTTAACCGGGTACAACGTGTATCGGTCGCAAACATCCCCCGTTTCAACCCTGCCACTCAACCGTCTGGGAAGTTTCAGTGCTCAAACCAGAGCGTTCACCGACCGACCACCGATTGATGGTCAGAGTCGGTATTTTTATGCGGTGACTTCGGTGTTTAACACCGGAGAAAGCGGCCCCTCCAATGAAATTTCGGCCAATCCAGATGGTCGGAGCGACACTGAATCGCCAAAGGTTGTTCTGGTCAGTCCAAACGGTGGCGAAGTGGTCGAAGCGGGAAGTCAGCTCCAAATCCAATGGGAAGCTGACGATGATTTGTGTATCACATCGCAAAATATTGATCTTTCAACTGATAGCGGTGCGACGTTTACCCGAATTGTTGCCACGGGTTTGGCTGGAGCGGCACGGACGTTTGCTTTTCAGGTACCAACCGCGCTTGATACGACCACGGCGCGAATCCGGGTGATTGCCCGTGATGCCAGCGGAAAAACCGGTCAGGACGTGTCAGAGCGTGATTTTACGATCAAGGTCAATGACACGATTGCCCCAACCGTGACGATCACGTCTCCGAGTGCCAATCAAAAAGTGAAAATTCGCTCGACGACTCCATTTTCAGTGACCTGGAATTCATCGGACAACATTGGATTGGCGAGTCACGACGTGTTGCTGGCGCGGGAGAGCACAGCCCAGTTCCAATCCGTGGCAACTGGTCTGGGCGGTACAACTCGTTCATTTTCACTGACATCGGCCATTGTCGGAAGCGCGAAGAGTAAAACAGCCCGCATCCGTGTGGTGGCCAGGGACACAGTGGGGAATACTGGAACCGGTGACAGCGCTCCGTTCCGAATCAACTCGAAATAAAATCATACCAGTCCGTAGTCCGTAGTCCGTAGTCAATAGTTCACTAAGTTTATTTGATTGAATCACTTGACTATGCTCTAACACGAGGGGGGGGATTGCAAACTGGTATCATTCAGGGTTTAGAGATCTGAGGTTTCGAGGAGTAAGCCTTCCTAAACCAAAAAGGGCAGCCTGCCTGATAGCACGGTTGCCCTTTTTTCTTTGGTGTGGGAAATTCAGGAGCAGTAAATTCAAAGCAGACGAGGAATCCAATGACAGACGATTTGATCCCTGTAAATAGTGAGTACGAAACGTTTTTCCACGATCTCAAAGCACATATTCAGCAATCGCAAATTCGCACTGTCCTGGGTGTGAATCGAGAACTGGTTATGCTGTACTGGCACATTGGGTGTGAAATTCAGGAACGGCAAAAACGACAGGGGTGGGGCGCGAAAATCATTGATCGTCTAGCGGCGGATCTCAGCCGTGAATTCCCGGAAATGAAAGGCTTTTCGTCGCGAAACCTGAAGTATATGCGTGCTCTGGCGGAGGCTTATCCTGACGAACAATTTGTGCAACAGCTTGTTGCACAAATTCCCTGGGGGCATAATTTGCGCATTTTGGAAGGAGTCAAATCCCCGGTTGAGCGCGAGTGGTATGTCCGTCAAACCATTGAAAATGGATGGAGTCGCAATGTTTTAACTCATCAAATTGAAAGTCGTCTCTATCACCGCCAGGGACAGGCCATCACAAATTTCACGCACGCTTTACCCGCGACTCAATCAGAACTGGCACACCAAATTCTCAAGGATCCGTACAATTTTGATTTTTTATCACTCGGGAAAGACGCTTATGAGCGTGACCTGGAGCGTGGGCTGCTTGAATACATCGGAAAATTTCTGACAGAACTTGGCGTTGGATTTGCTTTTGTCGGCAGTCACTATCGTCTGACAATCGGCAACTTTGATTTCTATCTTGACCTGCTGTTTTATCACACCAAATTGCATTGCTATGTGGCCGTGGATCTGAAGATTGGTGAGTTTGAACCTGAATTTGCTGGCAAGATGAACTTCTATCTCTCGGCTCTGGATGATCGGGTCAAAGGGCCGGAGGATAATCCTTCCATTGGGCTCATCTTGTGTAAATCCCAGGATAAAACCATTGCTGAATATGCGCTTCGGGATATGGCAAAACCGTTGGGTGTTGCGACGTACCAGATTGTCGAAGCCATGCCGGAGCAATATCACCGATTACTCCCACAAGTTGAAGAAATTGAGCAGGGGCTGACTTCAGAAATTGACTGGGATGTATTTACACCTCGGCCAACTTACTGGTTTGAATCGGAAGTGGCATACGAAGGTCACGGTGAGGCGATTTTTTCAACCCCAGAAGGGAAAATCGAAGGGCCAGTGATTGTGCGGTTCAATGAATTTGGCCAGCCGTACGTCGAAATGAAGGTGGAAAAGATCGAAACTCCAGTTCCATTGACCTTTGGGTTACATGAACTGCTCAGTGGGCAATCTCCCATCCATCGCCCCAAAAAGATCATTTTGATGATGGGGGCACAGATCAATAATGTTTGCGTTCAACTGGATGTTAAAACAGCGCATGGTTTGTTCCATGCTGATGGGAATGTTCGGTATGGATATTCATCAGGTTTGACCGGAGGGACTGGCAAGGTCATTTTTTACCCTTCATGGTCACAGTATGATTCTACAACTGCTTCATCTCCAAGATATTGGGTGCTTCCACTCATCAATTTCCTGACAGATTTTGGACAACACCACGAAGCTCTTGACTCTCATCCACTTCGGGTTTTTCCCACTCCCCGTATTCCACCAGGGCTTTCAGCTCACGAGAAAGCAATGGCTCAATTTCAAGCCAATTCAAAAAACAAACTGGTTATTTTTGAATTCAGCGGAAGTTTAGGTTTTATCGAAGCATTGCCTGAGTACCAGGAAAAAAGCGATCAGCTTCTTGCCAAACAGGTTCCAATGGCGGTGACGGCCATGATGGTTGGGGAGCTTGGAACCCATTCAATTGACTTCCCAAGAACAAGTGAACAGAAGGTTGAATGGTTTCCAGGACGATTTCTTGATTTGCTTGGGCTCGCAACCGGTGTACAAGTTGGGATTCCCTGGGTTGAGTTTCGAGACTCAAACGGCAAACTGATCCGACGACTTCACCTGCCAGTCAATCCGGGTGCCTATCAAAGAGGTCAAAATGTCCTTGGACCACATAATTACCAGGGATTAAGTCATTTATTGACCAGGAGCTGGCTGGCAACGGATGTCCCAGGGGCACTGATCCATGTCAGCATCAGACACATTCTTTTGGGTGGAAGTTATGAACAACACCTTGAGGAAAAGATTCTCTTTTTACACCGTGCTGTCAGAAGTTTATATGACGGACTTTTGAAGTCTTCGGTCCCTCTGGTTGAAGCTCTTGATCCAAAGCAAAGCCAGAAGATCCAAAAACTTCTGGTTTCGACAGCAAAGAAAATCCAGTCAATGACCGATTCAGAGAGTGACCTCTCCAACCAGGCACTCACTGCGCTTGCGGCTTATCTGTTGGATATCAAAAACTGTAAAGAACCATTGGAACTCGTTTTAGCCCGGTTATTTGAACACTTTGACATTCCGGATGTTGAAATCTTAAACCGACACTATCAGGAAAACCCCCGTCCTGACGGTTTGCAGTGGCTCCAGGTTGTCGCCAAATACTGCATGGCCCCACTCGAAGACGGGTACTTTCACATTACGGAAAAGCGACATGACCTTGAGGATGTAGTGAAAATTGGTCAACACCTCCACGATATTCTGGTTCGGATCATGCTCAAGCTTCTGAAATATGACTTTGAGTACAACCCAACAGTCATCGCCAGCGTGGCTCGATTCCCTGTTGACTGGGTGAATGCTGAGACCACAGCCGAGGACCTCGGTTATGAATAGGTGTTTGGTTGTGTTGTTCTGTATTTGTTTGGGGGGAGTGTCGTTGTGTTAAACGAAAATGAACAGAAGGAAGAATTTAGCTTTGCATATATTCAAGCCATTGCTGCGACGGCTGGATATCAAGTTGAACGACCACAACGTGATAAACAAAGTGTTGATTTGAAAATTGTAGCTTACAGTGCACAGGGGTGGCCCCCAGATCTAGAAATTCTTATTCAAGTAAAATGTACCGCTTCCCAGACCGCTTTAGGTGATAAAGAGGTTAAATTTGTATTGAAAGCCAATAATTACAATGATTTGCGCAAAGATGGAATTCTTCCTCGGATTCTGATAGTTGTTTTAGTTCCTCAAAATATGGCTGATTGGGTTGAACCTTCAGAACAACAACTCATTTTAAGGCATTGTGCTTATTGGATAGATCTTCGAGGACGAGTGGAAATAAAAAACACTGAGTCAATAACCATTCATATCCCTCGCAAAAATCAATTTACAGTTCAATCTTTACAAGAAATAGTAGCTCGCTTTCAACAAGAGATGCAGGGATAATAGACTTATCAGGTGGAGGAAGACCGGTTATGCAATCAGCCATATTACCCAGTGAAATCCAAAATGTTGGGCCGCTCAATTTGAGTGACTATCTGAAAAAAACTGGATGGAAACAAGAGCGTGAACTCCCAGAAAGAGTGTCTTTTTGGGTGAACCATGATCAGGGGGCAACCCAACGTAGAATTTTACTTCCTTTGCAGGAACACTTCTTTGATTTTGAAATGTGTATAGAAAAAGCTTTAAAAACCTTGGAAGCCTTTGAGCACCGCCCTCAATCTGAAATTCTGCAAGATATTGTGTCACCTGGAATTGATGTGATTCGCATTCGGCTGGATCAACCTGTAAATTGGAGAAATGGTATTCCACTCCAGCAAAGCCTTGCACTCACACAAACCATCGAGAAAATGCTCAAGATAGCAGCTTTACAGGTAGTAGATTCTCAGATGGAAACGTCGTCTTCTGGTTCTGTACTTGCAAATGAGTTTCTGGATAGAATTCAGATCCAGATACACCATAATGAAAAACTCGAAATTGAATTAGTCTCTCCACTTCCTAAACCAGATTCTTCAATTCCCCAGGCAGTACCATTTGAGCGCAAGGTCGTGGATGTGCTTGCTGCGCAACTGACTACTTTGCAGGCTGGCATCACTCCATTTCCACCTCCTGAGCTTTTCCAAACTCTAAATGAAATGAGAAAAGTGGGTGTCACTCGCAACCTATGTGAAACCATTACTGGATTGGGAAATTTCAGTAGGGATGAGGTTGAGTTTGGTATATCCAGATCAAGAAAATTACCCGCCGAGAGCTACGTCAAAAAAACAATTCACTTTTCGAGTGATGATCTCCAAAAAATCAAAGAGTTGAATTCCTGGTTTGATTTATTTGAAAGAACTGCTTGCCCCAATAGTTTTCAAGCTGGAATGCCAAATGAATTTGGAGTTACTCATTAATGGTGGTTTAAGTTAGACATCAATGCCCCTTTAAAATACTACTTCCTCCAGCATAACTATTTAATTTTCTATGAAATGCAGCCGATGCGCGGTTGACAACAATCTACAGGACCGAACGGCTTCAAACGGGAAATGCAAGTCCTGTCAGCATCCCTTTACCTTTGATCCAAAGCAGCCGACGGCACTGAGTACCACCAACACTGAACTCCATTTTACTGATCCGTTTTTTCAAACAGCCCTGACCACTATTACTGCGAATGAATCACTCTTTTTTACCGTCAAGCAGTTCTATTACCAGATGAATCAGCGGTTTATCCGAAAGTCGCACCGTGAAACCGGCTGTCTGATCAATGGTTTAATCGTTGGGGGTGGGTTCTTTTTGTTCTTTATCTTCAGTGGTTTGGCGAAGGTACTGATTCCCGTTACGATTGTGCTTTTGATTTTTGCCCTGATTGGGTTCAACGTGTACTGGAGAACTCCCCACGTCAAACGGAAGTTCTTTTCAAATCGGAAACAGCGTGACCTTCCAGCCGCCCCCAAACTGGTCAAAGGCTGGCTTGATGCCTGGGCCCGAAACAACGGTCCGATTGCAAAATTGCTTCCGCCGCCGCCGCCGCCGACACAAATCATTGCTCCCGCCTCGGTGAATCCTGAAGTGACGGTCTATAGTTTTGACCGACTGGTGGTGACCGATACTCCGGTGATGGCTCAATTTTTGCTGGCCAACAACTTTCATTTTGAAAACAACTGCGCGGTACTTTGTATTGATAAATACCCGTACGACCTGTTCTGGACGGTGATGAAAATGCTGCGCCGCAACCCGGAACTCAAAGTGTATGCGGTCCACGATGCGTCACCGTTTGGGGTTCACCTGGTTCATCGGCTTCGCACGGAAGCTGACTGGTTTGCCAACCAGCCAAACGTCACGATTTATGATTTAGGAATTCTACCCAGGCAGGTGTTAGACCGCCCCGTGTTTGTCCAGCAATCTCCTGAATCGGCTCAGGCTGGTCGGAATATGGCTCAGCCAGTGCTGGCAGCCCTTGATGTGACTGAAATTCAATGGCTACGGGATGGGTATTTTGTTGAATTGGAATCATTTGCGCCGCAGGCGCTCTTGCGAATGATCACGATGGGCATTGCCCGGAGCCGTGATCCACGAGCTGGTGATTCATTGGTCCCGCTTGACCAGGATCCGCACTACACCGGCACGACCATGGTCTATGTGTCGGATTCGTTTGGCTAAGACACGAAGAAGCGGTTAGTGGTTAGTGGTTAGAAATCAATACTTTCGAAGACGAACCAAGAACCAAGAACCAAGAACCAGGAACCAAGAGCCAGGAACCAGGAACTAATCACTGATCACTAACCACTAACCACTAACCACTAGATGATTTCTTCATTCATTCACTTGCAGCCAGATTTCAAGCGTGACCAGCAGCCATAATTTCACACCGTAGCGATGCCAGATATCGCCCTGATAATCCAGCCATTGTTGAATTACCTGTGGATTCAAATAGTTGCGAATTCTGGCCTTCCGATTCATCAGCAGCGCGCGCGCGCGGATGTGCCATTTCTCGCGAAACCAGTATTGAACCGGCACCATCATTCCACTCTTCGGGCGATCAAGGATGCTTTTCGGGATCAAATCCGCCACTGCCGCTTTTAACACTGCCTTTTCTTCAGCTCCGTCCAGCTTGAACTCCGGCGGAATGTCCAGACTCATCTCAACCACCCGGTGATCAAAAAGCGGCGAATGGCCTATCAAACCCAGTGCGGTGGTGATGTTGTTGACTTTGGTGAGGATATGGTCGGCGCCTTTAAACTTGATGTTGATCATCAGCAACCGGTTGAGATAGTGCGCGGATCCAAACAGATCATCGGCAAAGACGGATGGTAACTGACTGGCAGCTTTCCAAACCTCTGGTAACAATAAAGTTGACAAATCGGTCGAACATTTTTGAAATGAAGCCAGATAGGCCGCCAGTTGATTTTCAGGTTTGTGTCCACCGGCTGGTCTGTACAGTTGATTGAGCAACATCGGCTGGTTTTTGGGGCCGCCGAAGCACGGGTCACCGCCTTCACCATTTAAAATGACGCCAACATCCTGTCGGGCAGTCTGCCCTAAAATCAGATTCGGAATGGTTAAGGGGTCTCCGACCGGGTCATCCATTATCGCCAGTGTTTGCGGGAGCAAATCCCACATCTGATCGGATGTAATTTCAATAATGTGGTGTCGAGTCTGGCAGTGTTCGGCGACGGCGGATGAAAACTCAAGTTCGTTGGGTGTTTCCGATCCGAAGTGGATGGAATAGGTATGAATCGGATCTGGATGCAGTTTTCTGGCCAGTGCCGTGACGCAGCTTGAATCCAATCCACCTGAGAGATACACCCCAACCGGCGATTGATCCGGCAAACAGGCTGAGACAACTGCTTCCAGTTTGCGGCGTAATCGGGCGGCATGCCAGTCAAGTGATTCAGTCAGAATCGGAAGTTCCTTTGCTTCCCAGTACTTCTGAAAGGTGAAGGCCGGTAGTTCAAGGATTGTTCCCGGACGAAGTTCAAGCACATCTTTCCACAGCGTCCGCTCTCCAGGCACAAAGGCACAGCATAAATAGTCGCGAAGTGCCACTGGATCAAGAATTCCTGAATGAAATGGACGGAGTTCACGCAACCGGGGTGAGAAGTGCCACAAGTCACCCGTGCTGGTGTAATACAGCGTGCGACCACCTGCCGGGTCACGAACCGCCCAGGCAGTTGATGACGCCGTCTCCCACACGACAAAGGTGAACATACCCTCAAGCAAAGACACTCCGGCGGGGCCCGTCTGCTCCCACAGATCAACCACTAGCTGTAAGTCCGATTGTTGGTGGGGATTGCGGATATCGAGTTTTCGGCACAATTCAATCCGGTTTCGAAGACACACTTCACCCACCACTGCATATTTCCCGCTCAAACTGGTCACGGGAGTGGTGTTCACCAGGCTGATTTGATGGCGAATTGTATCAATTGAAAGGTGCCAGGCTGGAGGAAATAAAAGCGGGGGAAGGCTGGGTGTGGGTAAAAACCTGGTCAGAAGGGAAGACCACATGGTTAAGGGCTGAGGGTTGAAGACTCGCAAGCTTGGGGCTGCAAAATCCAGGGTTTAGGGCTTGGGGCTGAAGACTCGCAAGCTCGGATCGCAGAAAGGGATGAGGGATGAAATAAAACCAATGTCTTCAGCCCTCATCCCTGGTTTTCTCATCCCTGGTTTTCAAAACGATTAGAAAGGTGAAAGTCCGGCTGCGGCGTTGTAGGGGCGATACAATTCGTTGAAATCTCGAATACTGCGGTCCAGAACATCACGAAAAGTGTCCAGGTCGGCTGAATTTACCGTCAGGTTCACCCCGTTGAGGAAGGCCATGTAAGTATCAAGCGTCTTAATCTGCGGTGAGACCAACACCAAATAAATTCGGCGGCGATATTTCGGCATCATCGAGCTAACGTGGCGCAATACGGTGATGCCTCCCTGGTTATTGGCGTCAAACTGAGGGTCAAGGATCACGATGTCCACCCGAATATCACGCATGATCTCGACCGCTCGGGTGGCCGCTTCACAGACCGTAAGTTCAAAATGGGCGGTATCAAGCTGGCTTTGCATTTTGCGGATGCTCTCGGCATCAGCCATGCAAATGATGGCATGGCGACGTTGCCAGCTTGCAGGTGCGGCTGATCCATCTGCCGCTCGACTGGCATTTAATCCCATAGCTGAAGAAAGTAAAGCCACTAACTGAGCCACCGCATCATTTCCAGCCGGAGCCTCTGAAGCTGCGGCTGGCCCTGGTCCTGGACGAGCCGAAGCTGGCAGCGCTGGATCGACTTTGGGCGGAGGATTCACTGTCAGTGTAAACCGGCAATTTGGGCAATTGACATTAAATGCCTGCGTCGGAAGATTGTGTTCCTCAAGGTTGAACTTGGTGTGACATTGGGTGCAGGTGACTTGCATGGCAAATCCTTTGGTGACAAGGGTTTGGGGTTTTAGGTTTGGGGTTCGGAAAAAGAGGGAAAGGACAAAAAGGACTCAAAGGACTCAAAGGACATAAATTCGAAAACCCTCAACCCTGGATTTCTAGCGTTCGATCATATCCAAAATGGAATTGGTCTTAATGGCTCGGGTGCTGCTTCGGTCTGGGGCGCCGGTTGATGGCATATTAAAGCCGCCCATTCCTGGTCGCGCCTGACTCTCACGCTCACGTTGCTGGCGCTGGATTTCCGATCCGCCTTTGCCTATAAAGTCGTCTGAAGCTCCAAGGCCAGACAGCCGGAGCATCAGGTTACTCTGGTTGGTGGAAAAGGCGACGCCATCTTCCTGGCTGATAATGCCCTGACGGATATAGCGTTCGATCACTTGATCAAAGTGTTGCATGCCGTCGAGTTCCCCGTCATTCATGGCGTCAAGCAGGCTCTTGCCTTCAGTTTCACCTTTTTCAATATATTCGCGGGTACGTGGGGTCGCTTTGAGGACTTCCACCGCCGCAATTCGGCCTTTGCCATCAGCCCGTGGAATCAAACGTTGGGAGATGATATAACGGAAGCCTTGTGCCAGACGGACGCGGATGACGTGTTCTTCGTTTTTCGGGTAAAGACCAATGATACGGTCAACTGTTTTGGAGGCATCAGTGGTGTGGAGCGTCGAGAACACAAGGTGGCCTGTTTCAGCCGCTTCAAGGGCAATTTCAGTTGTTTCCAGGTCGCGCATTTCCCCAACCAGGATGACTTTGGGGGCTTGCCGCAACGCCGCACGGAGTGCAAGAGAAAAGCTTGGTGTGTCGCTTCCAAGTTCACGCTGATTGATCGTGGAGTTTTTGTGCGAATGCAGGAATTCAATCGGATCTTCAATCGTGACAATGTGATAAAACTTTTCACGGTTGATTTTGTCAATCAAGGCCGCCAATGTTGAAGATTTTCCACTTCCAGTTGGTCCGGTCAGAAGTACGATGCCATTCTTCAAATGAGAGATTTCACCCAGTTGAGGCGGCAAAAATAAGGATTCAATCGTGGGAATATCGGTCGGAATGACGCGCATCACGATTGAAAGCGTACCGCGTTGGGAAAAGATGTTGACGCGAAAGCGAGTGCGGGAGGGAAGACTGAACGACAAGTCAACTGACCCGGTATGGACCAGTTTCTCGGCTGATTCCTGATTTCCGCCCATCAACGACATCGCGATGATTTCGGTCTGATAGGGCGTCAGGCTGCGCAGGCCCTTGATCTCAACCGGGGTAAGCTTCCCATTGATTTCCACTTGCGGTGGACGCCCGACTGAGAAATTCAGGTCGCTGATTTTGTCGTCAACGGCAAGCATCCGTTCAATAACTGGAGGCAAGTCAAAGTACGTCATGCGAGAAAGTCCTCCTGGCTCGATTCACTATGCATTTTTGAGTTGAAGATGGGGATCCAGCCGAAATGATGAAGAGTTGGCAGCCAAACGGTACACCAGAATCCACCGAAGATGCAAGCATGGGGTTGGCTTCCCACGGCGTCAATCCTATCCTGACTCAGGTTATCCAAATGCTTCTGGATTTTACGTTTAAAAGGCTGGACAAGGTCTTTCTTGACAGAGGCTGGCAACCAGTTGTCCAATTTAGGGTGTGCCAAATTGTCGGCACTTTTCCTCTGCTCAACTTGTCGTCATATTCGCAATCTGGAACAAAACACTGATGTTGGAACCCTGTGTTGGTTTTTTGCTGTTTATTGCCCTTTTGGTGGTCACACGTGGCCGAACGACCCCGCTCTTTCTCGCCTGGCTGGCCACTTCGCCGCTGCTTTCATTCTGGGCACGCTTTCCCTGGGAAAAGTCGGTGGTTACCTTTGACCGACTGATGATTGCCGGTTTGATACTGTCTTTTCTCTGCGAGGCTTCGGCCCGGCGCGTGCCCGGTGGATTCCGGTGCGGACTGTTTGAAATAACCTGGGCCGTGTTTGCCGTGTTTGTCATCCTTGATCTCAGTCTGCGGGGAGGAAGTCAGCTCTTTGCCTGGAAAACTGGAATTGACGGGTTTGTACTGCCCCTGGCTGTTTTCGTTATTGCCCGGCAAGGTGTTGATATCAAACAGCTTGGAAATGGGTCGGTTCTGGCATTGAGTGGGTTGACGGTGTTTCTGGCGCTGGTTGGACTGGTCGAACTGATCACCCATCAGGATTTCATGGTCTATGCTGGGGGAAATCTCTATCGGGAAGGCATGGTGCGCGTCAATGGCCCCTTTCTGGCGGATCATTCCTATGCCCTGGTTTCGCTGCTCATTGGATTGTGGTTGTGGTACTGGCCGCGAATCTCACCCGTTACGCTCTCCCCAACTCTGCGGAAAATTCGTCAGGCCGCCAGTCTGCTGGCTTTGAGCGCGAGTACCCTGCCGCTCTTTCGAGCTGTTTGGGCAACCGCTTTCGGATGTATGTTATTGCCGGCGCTCTGGTCTGGGACCACCATCCGCCGGCGGCAACTGGTCATTGCTTCGGCGGTGGTCGGCGGTATTCTGGCTGGCGGGACGTTGGTTTTGTCCGAAACCTCGTTTTTTCAGGAACGAGTGGCCAATCCAGACAATTTGTATACGCGGCTGGCAACCTATCAGGCAGCCTGGATTATGTTTGAAGATAACTGGCTGACGGGAGTCGGGTTGACTCGCTACACGGATGAATACAACCGGACTTACTATAATGAGGATGACTATAACCGAAAGTATCCGACCGTCCACGGCGAAACCCCACGCAATAGCCCCCATAATACTTTACTGGCGATTTGGGCTGAACTAGGTCTCATTGCCGGCACACTCTATGTCGCGGCGTTTCTTTTGCTCCTGGTGGAAGGATATTTGATGAGTCAATCATCGGTGGCAACCGTGCGTGAAGCCGGGCAATTGTTGGTGACGATCTGGTTTGCCTACTGGATCCCCGGTTTGTTGCTGGCCAGCGGATACTATGCCGATTTAAATTTCTATTTTTTTGCATTGTCCGGTCTTCTGCTTGGTCGAAAACGTGACTTGCACGAACCGGCACTGGAAGGTAAAGTGGACGCAACGCCCCTTCAAGCGGGAACCCAATTTGCCTGATCCATAAGTCAATTCTATACTTTAGCCATATCCAGGACAGCTTTATAGAAAAAATGCGCAGTGGGGTTCCATCGTGCCTGGGGAACGTGCCGTTTGTGGTGGAGGGATTTCAATATGCAAGCCCTGAGACCAAACTGGAAGCAACTGATTGCCCGCTTTTTATTGCTTGATTTGATCAACGGATTTCGGTTGACGATGAAATACAACCTGAAGTCCTTGCTTGAAAAACGTGAGGGCGGAAACCCGCTCCACGGAGTTTACACCGAGTTTTATCCGGAAGAGCGTCCACGTGTCAGCGAGCGGTTTCGAGGCGCGCCGCGCCTCAACCTGGACCCTGAGACGGGCGAGACGCTCTGCATTGCGTGCAACCTGTGTGCGCTGGCCTGTCCGGAAAACTGCATTCATGTTGGCTCAGCCAACCGCGAAGTCCAGGACGGCGACAAGCGGCGCAAGAAAAAAGTCTTGACAACCTATGTCTATGACACATCACGGTGCATGTTCTGTGATCTGTGTGTGGAAGCCTGCCCAACGGATTGCATTGAACTGACCCAGGAGTTTGAACTGGCTGTGTACTCGCGTTCCGGGATGGTGTGGGATCGCGAATTACTCGAAAAAGGCCGTGAAATTGTTCGCCATGGGCAGCCCTGACGTGGTACGAAAGAACCATATGCTCTTTCGAATCAATTGTTTTTGAAGCATTCTTTAGCCTTTGGAGAAGTGGGGAACTGGTATGTCCATTATTGCTGAGTTCGTTGATGCTGTAAAAATTCTTAAAACAGCCGTCGAGGGAATGGCCATCACGCTGAGTTATGTGCCGAAAAAGAAACTGACCCGTGAATACCCGGATGTGCCGGTTGAAGTCTTTCCGCGCTATCGCGGAGAGCATTACCTGGCCCGAGATGAAAATGGCAAGGAACGGTGTGTGGCCTGTTTCCTGTGTTCAGCCGCCTGTCCAGCGGATGCGATTTACATCGAAGCGACCGAAGACCTGCGTCCGTATGAAGATCGGCCAGGGATCGAAAACCGGTTTGCCAAAGTCTATAACATTGATTATGGCCGGTGCATTTTGTGCGGATACTGTGTCGAAGCCTGTCCGAAAGATGCCATTAAACACGGACATATCTTCGAGATGGCCGTCACCAACTTTGCCGATCTTGTTCGCAATAAAGAGTTTCTGCTGGCCAACCTGGAACGGGAAAAAACCACCAATCAGGTCGTGCTATCGGATAATTAAAGCGAAGAAGTTATGAAAGGAATTGTTGGGTGCTACACACTTGGAAAGCTCAACGGCTTGAAAAGATACTCACAACCGGACGGACCAAGCCATTGGTCATTGAATGTGAATATGTTTCCTCTCAGGCTTTTGGTGACAACAACGAGCAAGCCCCAAAACCGTCAGAGCGTCGGTTGTTCGTTGTTAAATCACCTGGGCATCCAGACGTAACAGATCAAGGTTTATTTTCTGAGCTTTTTGGGAATCTGCTTGGGCGTCAATTAGGGCTTAAAACACCTGAGCCTGCTTTGGTAACCTTGAACCAAGCTTTTGTCGAAGCCACAAAACCAAGTGTTGTCGGGAATAATATCAATTTATCACCTGGGCAAGGTGTTGGATGTGAATACCTTGCCCGAGGCTTAACTTCTGTGGTTCCTTGGGTTGATTTGCCAAATACCCAGATACAACAAGCCGTAATTTTGTACGCATTTGACCTTTTAGTCCAAAACCCAGATCGTCGGCCTAACAAAGTGAATTGTGCGATTCATTCTGGTGATTTGATCGCCTTTGACTTCGAACTTTGCTTCAGTTTTTTGTATCCGCTACTCGGAAAACAGCTCGTCCCTTGGGAAGTATCAACGCATGGAATTGCCCCTCAGCACTTGTTCTATCCCGTACTGAGAAAGAATCAACATATTGATTGGAAACCATTTATCGAACGCCTTCAATCTCTTACTGAACATCATTTTGATCAACTGGCACAAGTACTGGTCCCAAACTGGCAAGATTTTGCAGAGAGAGTGCGAACTCATGTATTTGAGGTTATACTTCATGCCCCTCAGTTTGAGATGGAATTACAGAGGAGCCTGTTATGAGCGAGCTTTCATATACCTATAGCATCATTCGGTACGTTCATGACCCGGCAGTGGGTGAATCTCTAAACATTGGCGTTATTTTGTGGGCACCATCGGTCCGTTTTTTGGATGTCAAGTTTGAGCACCGCTATCATCGTCTTTCCAAAACCTTTATCGAATTTGACGGTGAGCACTACAAGGCAACACTGTGTCAATTTGAACAGGCATTGGAAAGGGTAAAAGATCAACTTCGATGTCAAAGAATGGGACTATTTGAAATTCACAATGTCCCAACCAACCTGACCGGAATTGTTTCCCAAATCTGGCCAGATGAGGGATTGAGTTTTCAATTTGGGCAGAGTTGGTCGGGTATTACATCAGACCCACAATCAGCACTGAATGAGATCTTTGAACGAATGGTGGCCTCACAGTGCCCAATCACCAAGGCTGAGACCCGCACAGATGAAGACGTCTGGATAACTTATAATCGCTCGCTAACAAATCTCAATTTGCATAAAAGGTTATCGTCATACACCTTAACCACAGATGATATAACCTTGAGATATAACCATGCCTTTAAAAACGAACGCTGGCATCTTTTAGAACCAGTTTCAATGGATTATACCACTGCAAGCCGCATTCAGACGAAAGCCACACACCTATTAGGGGATGCGACAGCAATTGAAGGACATCCAGAAATAGGCACTTTATATTTATTACTTGGTCAACCCCGTGAAGCAAAACATTGGCCAGCTTACATCAAGGCAAAAAATCTCCTTCATAAGAAAATCCCTCTTGATCATAAACTGATTGAAGAAAATGAAGCTGACGATTTCGCTAAATATCTTCAGGCATATATGATTGAGCACGGCTTAATTGAGAAATAGCCAAAGAGAACAATGTCGTTGTTGCCCACTCCTGATCTGAGCAGCCTCGAAAAAATCCGTGCCGAACTCAGCCAGTATGAACACCCACTGTTCGATTTTATAGCGGAACTGGCGCCAAACGGGGTTCAGGTGGAGATTCGCCTGAAATCTGAAAATTCCTGCGAGCCCTATACCTTTCTTATTACTGATCGAGATCTGGCTGATACTCGCTATGGCTGGCGGTTTCAGCATTTGTTGTTCAACTACTTGCACGACTACGTGGTGGAACTCTTCATCCGAACACCACAGCGGCAATAGCGATTTGGGGCTGAGGGTTGGGGGCTAAGGGCTGAAGACATCGGGCTAAGGGCTGAAGACATCGGGCTGAAGAAAAACTGGTGTTTGGTGCTTCGAAGATATTGATTTCTAACCACTAACCACTAACCACTAACCACTAACCACATTCTTCATTCTCAATTCTTCATTCACCATGTCACTCCATCCAATGTTTGATCCCAATGCGGCGGCGGTCGAAGGGTCTGGTGTTTTTGGGCTGCCGTTCACCCGTGATGACAGCCGGTTTATTTTGGTCCCGGTGCCTTATGAGGCGACAACTTCTTATCGTGGTGGGACTTCGCTGGGGCCGGAAGCCATTCGCCAGGCAAGTTATCAGGTTGATTTATTTGATTTAGGAACGGGGCGTCCGTATGAAGCCGGAATCTTTATGCTTGAGGACCCGGACCTGATTGGTGAGTACAACCAGGCGGCCAAACCAATTGCGCAACAGGTGATCCAGGAAGGCCCAGATCTGGATGACGCGACGCTGGCTGAGTGTCTGGCACAGGTCAATGACTACAGCGCCAAAGTCAACGAGTGGGTGTATCAAATTGCCCGTGACATCCTGGATGAACGTCGCATTGCTGGCATTGTCGGTGGCGATCACTCGGTGCCGTTCGGAGCGATTCAGGCGTATGCCGAGCGTTTTCCGGGCCTTGGGATTTTGCACATAGATGCTCATGCTGATCTTCGCGACAGTTATGAAGGGTTTACCTGGTCGCATGCTTCGATTATGCACAACGTTGTGACCCGACTGTCAGGGGTTTCCAGGCTGGTGCAGGTTGGAATTCGTGATTTCTGCGAAGCGGAACTGGAGTTCATTCAGCAATCGAATGGACGAATCGTGACCCATTTTGATGAACATCTGGCGGCACGCAAATTTGAAGGCGCCTCGTGGAAATCATTGATTGAAGAAATCATCGTGCCGCTCCCAGCCGAGGTTTATCTTTCTTTCGACATTGACGGATTGGATCCAGCCCTGTGTCCCCACACTGGAACACCCGTTCCGGGCGGACTGAGTTTTCAAGAAGCCGTCGCCCTCATTGCCGCTCTTGCCCGCTCAGGTCGAAAAATTGTCGGATTTGATTTAAATGAAGTTGCCCCCGGTCCAGAGGGGGATGAATGGGATGCCAACGTCGGGGCACGACTGCTCTATAAGATGATTGGGTATTGTCAACTGAGCCAATCTGCTACCTGACAAGGTGACAGGTGACAGGGTGACAGAGTGACAGAGTGAAAAGGTGACAGGGTGACAAGGGATTTTCTTCATCCCTCATCCCTCATCCCTTGGTTTCGGCTCGGAACCCGAGGTTTTAAACTACTTGCTACTCGCTACTCGCTACTCGCTACTATTTCGCTATTTCACTATTTCGCTCAAATTTATCTTCTTTTGCGACTGTGGGACATCGTGGTACACTCCGCGTCGTTTCCGCTCCTGCAACTGTCCTGCACCTTGATTTCCAATACAACATACCGTAATTAAAAGCTTTATCCCACAGCGAGGATTGTATGCGATCAAATCAATATGTCACTGACGAACAAGCACGGGTTCATATCAATATTCCAATTTTGATCAAAGGGAAAAATGCGGAGGGCAAGGCATATGCCGAACGGACGATGGCGGAAAACATGACCCGCCGTGGGGTGTTTATTCGCACCTCCCAGCCCCTGGTAATTGGCAATATCCTGCGATTGTATTCGGCTGAAGATGCCTCTCACGCCATTGCCAAACTTGAAGTGGTATGGGTCCGGGATGCTGATGACACTCAATCCCAGGGGATTGGGGCAAAATTGCTTGGCAGCAACCGGCAATGGATCAATTATCTGGTTGATAACTCAATGACGCTTGAATCGGCTGAAGGCGAAGGGGCTGACGAAGACGGCGAAATTGATGAAGAAGATGAGTAGTCGCAACGGCCAGCGACCTCTGTGGCTGGTACTGCCGGCATTAAAAATAGAAAGACTCGCCCAGTGTCAAATGGCGAGTTTTTTCGTGTTCAGTCAGGCAGAAAAAAGGCAGGATCGCTTCAATAGAAGCGAATTCCTGCCTGATGGTACGTGGTAGAGCGAAGAACCTATGCGTGGGTGGCCATTTGTTCCAGGTTTTCGACGGCTGGTTGGGCTTCGGCGGCTGGTGTGTAGTGGGCCAGCAATGCTTTGCCTTCCTGGCTGCGAGGGTCAATTGTACGAACGTGTCTCCGTCCAACCATTTCCCAAACCGCCGTCACGACTCCATTATTTTCGACGGCGTGATAGGTCTTCTGCGTTTCTTCTGACATGTAAGCTAAACCTCCGGGTCTATAGTGAATCAATCATGAAAATTTGACTTTGGGACTATTGTGGCACGCCCGGCTGGCGCTGTCTACCATTTGCTGGCCAGGAATTGCAGTTTTTTTGCTGGTATCTGGTTTAGATCCGCTGGTGATGGGGTTGAAGGTGGCGGCGAAATGGGGGAAATTTTTTAAAGTGAGGTGTTTGTTGGAAGGCCAATTGGGGGTGCCAGCCTGTAAACTGCGGAAATGCAGTTCGATTTGAACTTCAACCGTGGTTGACTTTCAATGATGAAACGAGTTCAATGCAGACAGTATTCAATTCGATTGCAGCCGGACATCCCACATCAAACAACCGCCAGGTACAAGGAATTTTGGTGAGTGTTTCATTCCCGAGCTGGTTCCCAGCACCTGGGCCAATTCTCTATAACTTGTTGACTTACTTTGCATTGGTGACTTTTACTAATTCGGCTGTAAATTCAAGCTTGATACTTGATCTGTTCAGACCTACTTATTCCACCCAGAGGTTGTTATGTCAGAGGGTATTCACCATTCAGCATCCATTCCTTCATCCGCCCAGGAAGACCAGTTTCATGAACTGATTTATGACTGGAACACTGTTGGGATCACCGCACCAACTCGGACGGTTGATTTCGACGATGAAACCCTGCGCGATGGGTTACAGTCCCCTTCGGTAACTGATCCGTCAATTGACAAAAAGATTGAGATTTTGCATTTGATGGAAGCGCTCGGTATCAACACGGCTGACATTGGGCTCCCTGGTGCCGGTCCACGAGCCGTGGCTGATGTGACCCGTCTCACAACTGAGATTGTCGAAAACCGGTTGAAGATTCGTCCAAATGCCGCCTGCCGAACCGCCAAAGCCGATATCATTCCAATAATTGACATCGCCAATAAAGTTGGGACCCCGATTGAAGCCGCCATGTTCATCGGCTCCAGTCCCGTGCGACAGTACACCGAAAACTGGTCACTTGATCATATGCTCAAATTGACTGAGGAAGGCGTCAGCTTTGCTGTCAAGAATGGTATTCCGGTGATGTATGTCACCGAAGATACGACGCGGGCGCATCCTGACACGATTCGGGCACTCTATACCACGGCCATTCGCGCCGGTGCCTATCGCATCTGTGTGTGCGATACGGTCGGCCATAGCACACCCCACGGCGTACGAGCCCTGGTCAATTTCGTCAAACAGATCGTTGCCGAATCAGGTCAGGACATTAAAGTTGACTGGCACGGTCATCGGGACCGGGGACTCGATGTGATTAACTCATTGACAGCGGTTGAAGCCGGGGTTGATCGAGTGCATGGCGCCGGTTTGGGAGTTGGCGAGCGAGCCGGAAATACACCGATGGATCAGCTTCTGGTCAATTTGCAGTTGATGGGATACATCAACCGCGACCTTTCGATGCTGAAACGATACTGTGAAACCATTGCTGAAGCCTGCCAGGTGCCGCTTCCCTATAACTATCCGGTGTTTGGCCGCGATGCGTTCCGGACCGCGACTGGCGTTCACGCGGCGGCGGTGATTAAAGCCTTCCGCAAGGGAGACCACACGCTGGCGAATTTGATTTATTCTGGTGTTCCAGCGCATCAATTTGGGTTGGAACAACAGATCGAAATCGGCCCAATGAGCGGCAAGTCCAATGTCGTCTATTGGCTAGAACATCGTGGCTACACGGCTGATCCCGAACTGGTCGAACGAATTTTCAACGTTGCCAAGCAATCTGACCGGGTTTTAACCGATCAAGAAGTCCTGGCGTTGTGCCAGAGCACCCAGGCGGCGAGCGGCGACTAGCATTCGGTTTCCGCGCTTCCGGGTTCCGGGTTTTCAGAAGGGATGAGGGATGAGGGATGAGGGATGAAAGACATCACCCTCTCACCGTGTCATTCGGTCATCTGGGCTGGGTTCCGGGTTTTCGAATGTATGTCCTTTTCGTCCTTTTCGTCCTTTTCCAAACTAAACCCTAAACCCTAAACCCTGAACCCTAAACCCTGAACCCTACACAATGACCGAAGAGTACCCTTACGAAATCCACCCACGGCGATTGGTCTCTGAATTTTCAATGCTGTGGACCATGCATCAGTTTTTTGCCAGCTTACAGGCTACCATGTTAAAGACTGACCGCGGGCTGACCGTGGATATGATGGAGCTGTACCAGCGCATGGAAAACTGGCGTTCCGCACGGGAAGTGGTGACGATGCCTGGGCTACAGGACACAGCTCAAAAACTCAACCAGGCACGGGTTGAAATTTCGATGATTGACAACCAGTTGCCGCCGGCAATGTTCCGGCGGTTTTTCGAGCGCGTGCCAAATTATGATCGCTCACTGTTGCATCAAATTGTCCGGTTTTACATCACGAAAATTCCAAAAGATGGCCAGGATCGTGACAAACTGGATTTACTGGCGACGCGACTTTGCACCTACATCACCCAAACTGAGCATGGGACAAAAGTGATGTCGGCGATTGAAAATACACCTCAGGTCCTGGAAGAAGTCTTTCCTGGAAATGCGGCTGACTACCCACCGGCTTCAATCCAGGAAGCCACCCTGACCAGCTTGCGCCGCCTGGCAAAGTCCGTTTCCGAGGTCCGCAACTTCAACACCTTGATTGATGGTCGGTTGGTGACGCAACTGCGTCAATGTAAAATTGATCTGGGCGAATCTTTTTATACACCGTCCATTTTGACGGAAGTCATCCTGATCAATGTCATTGTTCACAACAAGTTCCAGGAACTCTACGGCATGGAGCAGGCCCGACTCCGGATGGAAAGTGCCCGGTTGATGCGCAGTTCACTGACTACTGGACGCTATCCGACGGCTGGGAGTCAGGATCGTCACCCGACGCTTGGGCAACTGATTGAGTTAAATCTGCAGATGCAGCGGCTGATCCAGGATTTTAAACAGGAAATCGCCGCCCGTGCGCTCAACGACCGTCAAACCCGTGTCAACCTCGAAGACGAAGGTCTGGCTGTGACAAACCTCGTGCGAACGGTTGAAGACGCATTGCGCCGATCACGGGAGCTGGTTGATGAAATCCAGGGCCGCCTGAACCGGATGAGCCAGGGGGAAGAGTGACAAGGTGACAGAGTGACAAAGTGACAAGGTGACAAGGTGAGAGGGTGACAAGGTGAGAGGGTGACAAGGTGACAAGGTGACAAAATGACATTTATTCGAAAACCCTGAACCCTGAACCCTGAACTCTGAACCCTAAAATTGCCTATGAAATGTCCAAATTGCGGTAAACAAACAACTTTCAAGGATAATCCTTTTCGTCCATTTTGCTCTGAACGCTGCCAGATGGCTGATCTTGGCAAATGGGTGACAGAAGGCTACCGAATTCCTGCCACGACACCTCCAGATTCTGAATTTGAATCTGCCGCCACGACACAGCCACTACCTGCTCCTGAAGATGACTAGATGACAAAGTGACAAGGTGACAAAGTGACTACTGTTTTGAACCCTGCCCTCCTTGAAAACCCTGAGCCCTATCCTGGCTCTTTTTCCAGCAAGGCAAAAAGTTCATCAAACCGATACTGTTTGACCAGTCGGCGGAGCGTTTCTGCCAGAGACTGGTGATGTGGTGGGAGTTGTTCGATCAACTCCAGGGCTTTCGCCGTTCGACCAGTGGTTAAACTGCGGTGAAATGCCGCTTTCCATTCCTCGTCTAACCCATTTTGCTGAGTGAGGTTTGAAGATTGATCGAAGCTTGATGGGGTGATCGGTGTCACTTCTTCCTGGAATTGAACTTTCAGATGGTGGCCAATCATTTCAAACAGCATCTTTTCAGTAAATGGCTTGGCCAGATAGTCGTCAAATCCAGAAGCCAGAACGGCCAGGCGGTCTTCTTCAAACGCGCTAGCGGTCAGGGCAATGATTGGAAGCCGTGTTGAATGGTGTTCGGTTTCAGTGGCCCGTAAGCGCCGCACCACTTCAAATCCATCCATCCCAGGCATTCGCAGGTCCAGAAACATCATATCCGGACGATTGACAGCACACGTTTCAAGTGCCTGCTCCCCACTGCCAGCCGTCTGAACATCAAATCCGACCGTTTTCAAAAACGCCTCCATCACGCGCCGGTTTTCCAGGCGATCATCCACCACCAGAATCCGCCAGTGGGGTTGATTGGGCGCCAGTCCTGTCACTCGTTGTTGGACTGAATTACTGGCTGAGGTTTCGGCGGCAAGTGGAAGCCAGAATGAAAATATACTGCCAGCGCCCGGCTGACTTTCAACCTGGATTTCACCGCCCATCAACTGAACCAGGTTGCGGCTGATAGCCAAGCCGAGTCCGGTGCCCTGTTCTTTTCCAGCCAGTTCCCCCACTTGTGAAAACGGCTGGAAGAGTTTTTCAACCTCCTCGGGAGCCATCCCAATCCCCGTATCCGCCACCTCAAATCGAAATCCCGTGTCCTGGGCGTCAATGCGCACTGTCACTGAACCCTGGCGGGTAAATTTGACGGCGTTGGCGATCAGGTTCATCAAAACCTGCCGCAGTTTGCCGGCATCTCCGCGCACCAATGTCGGAATGTTTGATGAGATTTCAACCTGTAATTTCAATCCTTTATCACTGACTTGAAGGCGAAAAACATCCTGCAAACTGCTGACCAGTTCGCGGAGGTCAAACGGCTGTTCGGTTAGCGTTAACCGACCGCTTTCAATTTTGGCAATCGAGAGCACATCATTGATCAACCCCAACAAATGCTCACCGCTATGGGTGATGTAGCTGAGGTGTTCACGATCTTCGGCTGGGCGGTTGGCTTTGCGGTTCATCACCTGGGCAAACCCCAGAACGGAATTGAGCGGGGTACGGAGTTCGTGGCTCATATTCGCCAGGAAAATGTCTTTTGCCCGGTTGGCGCGCTCTGCCTCGGCTTTGGCTTTCAAGGCTGAAGCTTCAGACTCACGCAATTGTTCGACGGCAGTTTCAAGCTGGCCATTGGCGACAGCCAGTTCATGCGTTCGGGTTTCAACCTTTTGTTCCAGTTCCTGGTTCAGGACATCGAGTTCGGAATACACCCGATTGAAGCGGTTGGCGAGCGCCGCAGCCATTGAAAACATAAAAACGGCCAGGCCCACATATTGCAGAATGAAAAATGGCAAGATCCCAATCGGTGCCAGTAAGAGATAAACTTCGACCAGAGTTGCAATGCTGCCGCCAAATAAAATTGTTTGAGCCTCACGATTCCCACGCCAGCTTTCGCGGATGACAAGTCCAAGGCACCCGACCATAACCGACATGAGGAGGCAGAAGTCAACTGTCGCAGCTCGCGGGTTGGTAACAATTGAAGCTGGAAAGAGAAGGGTAAGGGCAAAACACAATCCCAAGGCAGCTTCGACGATGTATGCCAGCCGGTTTAATCCGAGTCCCAAAAAAGACAGGGTAAATGGCACCATACACATAAAGACCAGATACAGCGTGCAGTTGGTGAGAATGTTGCCGACAAATGGAGGCAGAAGAAACTCTGCCCAGGGCGTTAGCGCCAGGTTATTGATTGCCGAAGCCAGCAGAATCAACCCAAACCAGAGATACTCGCGGAGTTGCCGTCGTCGCCAAAAAAGCAACAGGTGATAGAGCCCGGCCACAACAAAAATCGCGGCAAAGATGAGTTGGGGCAAATGATTGATCAAACGGTTTCGTTTGTGAGCAATAGCCAGTTCGGCCAGCAAGGTTGTTTCACCCAGTTGAAACCGACCGCCTTGAAACCCACCCTGTCGCGGAAAATATTGGGCAGCCTGAGGACTCCAAAAAAAGCGAACGGCAATGACCAGTACCCCATCTGCCGGGATGAGTTCCGGCGGAACTGAAAACACCTGGGGGCCTTCCAACCGGTCAAGTGAAAAAAGTGGCGGTGGCGATTTCCCCCAATTTCCGACCGTGTGCCCCTGGATAAACACCTCACCTTCACTGGTTCGGGGCGGTGTCAGTGTGATTGCAAATGAGTGTTGAGGCGCTGTGGGTACCTGATCCGTCAACAGTTGTACTTTCAACCGATACCAGCCATATCCGCTATATCCCGCATATCCCTGTTTGACCCAACTTTCAGTGGTTGAAATTTCCTTCCAGGCTGAGTCGTCAAAACGGCTGTCTGCCCAGGTCGAGTTATCTCCAGGCTGAAATTTCCATTTGAATTCATTCAGATCGGCTTTGGCATTGATGAGCCTGACTGAAACTGGCTCGGTGCGTGCCAGCAGTGTTTGAGGTGAAGCCCAGACGAACCAGAGTCCAACCAATCCACTGAGGATGAGACGAAACAGCGACAGGAATTTCATGATGTTGACCGATGAAAACCGCAGGTGGGCGACGAAATGTGCCATCCACAGAATAAAGATTTTCGACAAGCCGTCAATGAATCACATTTTCGATGGCATAGCATTTCAGAAAAAGGTTCAGAGTCCCGCCTTTAGGCGGTCTTTTTTCTAAAGCACACATTTTCAATATTTTCCAAATCATTCCGCCTAAAGGCGGGACTCTAAACAATATCCGAAAAGCTATAGCAGGGGGATTTGAGATGATGAGGAAGGGGTGAACACATGTCGAAATCACGGTTCATCACACACCTGTACCAGTTGCGACCTTATTTGCTGAGCGGGCTCTTGTTCAGTCTGTCCTATCCGTCATATCCGTGGGTTCGGCTCGAATTACTGGCCTGGGTCTGTCTGGTGCCGATGCTGTTGGCGCTCCGGTCGGTGACTTCGTTTCGCAAAATGTTTGGTCTGGCCTGGGTCACGATGTTTGTTGGCTGTCTGCATACAATGACCTGGTGTATGTGGGCCAGTCCGTGGCTGATTGGCGGTTTTGTGCTGGTGGCCGCGTTCATTTTGGCCGCACCGTTTGCCGTTTTTGGGGTGATTCAAAAGCGGCTGAATCGTCGGGTTGCGCTCTGGACATTGCCCGTGGTGTGGACGGCCTCAGACTGGATTCATCACAGTCTGGACGGAACCTTCGGGGGGTTGGGGTTTGGGGTCACCCAGCACAAGTTGACGTGGCTGATTCAATTTATTGATGTGACAGGAGTTTGGGGGCTGACCTTCTGGCTGGTTTTGATGAATGTCGCCATGACCGTCGCCATCGAGGAATTCCAGGCCCGACAGCAATCTGCAGGTGAAACGATGGCGCGGCAATATCTCGTCCGGCGGCTGGCTCTGACCGGCGCCACATTGCTGATAGTTCCGCTTTTGTATTCAGCCTGGGTTTTTTCACAGCCTGAACGCTTTTCAAATCGCGGTCAGCTTTCAGTCATGCTGGTCCAGCCCAATGTCAACCCGTGGGTTCGCCTGACGCCGGAACTCGCCACGCAGGTCATTGGTCAGACCGTGGTTGTCACCAACCACGCGCTCAAGGATTCCAAACCGGATTTGATTGTCTGGCCTGAAGTCGCCGTGCCGTCCGTGCTGCTCCACAATCAATCGGACCGTGAATTTCTCGCGCGACAGGTCCGACGCTGGAACGTGTCGCTGGTGACCGGGACGCTTGATGTGCCTTCTCAGGAGTATTCGTCATCAGCTTCGAAATCAGAAAAACGTCTGGTTTGGAATAGCTCGGTGATGGTGTCGCCCGAGCGGAATGTCAGCGGGCAGGTCACCGGAACCACGATTTCAACGCCATATCACAAACAGAAATTGATGCCGTTTTTTGAGCGGGTTCCGCTGGTGCAATGGGTTCCCTCGCTAGAGCGTTTCACGTCTCATCCCACAATGGCAAATCGGCTGATTCCAGGTCGCACGACAGGCACCTTTTCCTTCCAAACCACCACCCAGCAAACAGTTACGGTCGGAGCACCAGTTTGCTATGAACATTTCTACCCTCAGGTGATGGCCGATTTTGTGCGCAACGGCGCCAATCTGCTGGTTCTGCTTTCCAACGACGGCTGGTTTGCCAAAACCCACGGCGAGTATCAGATAGCTGCTTTTACCGAGTTGCGGGCGATTGAAACCCGGCGGGCGATTGCCCGATGTGCCAATACCGGGATTACCTGCCTGATTGATCCGTATGGGCGCACGTATCAGGCGCTTCCGTGGTGGCAGGAAGATGTTCTGGTTGGGGTCGTTCCGCTTTCAACCCAGTTGAGTGTGTATGTCCGCTACCCGGATGTTTTTCCCAAAACCTGTGTATGGCTGGCACTGGCCGTGGTTTTCGGTGCGTTTCGAGGCTGGGCCAAAGAATGCGGGCTGAAGAAAATGGGCTGAAGAAAACGGGAATTTTGTCTTGAGCCCGAAGTCTTCAGCCCCAAGCCCGTAGCCCTGGTTTTTTCAGCCCTGTTTTCTTCAGCCCGACTTCTTCAACCCCAAATCCTTATGTTCCAGGAGAAAGAGTATGTCCAAACGATTCCTTTTCATGATGTTTGTTATCACGGTGCTCTTCGGAGGGCTGATGGTTGATGTGTCATTGTCATCAAAGAATGTTCAGGCCAACACAATAACAGTCACTGACAAACCTGATGCTGACCCCACACCTTACCCTGTTGTGGAGATGGCAGGTCAGATCAAACGGGAAGCGGCCTATTTTTCGACTTCTGGCTCAAGTCAACTTTCCAACGCAGCCCATCTGGTTGAGAACCACAAGGGCGGGGCATCGCAGGCCGTTGGTTCCATGGTTTTTTCGCTGGGTCTTCTGGCTGGCGGACTGATACTGGCAATTTCGTTGGTTTCTTTGCCTGGAATGGGCCCCAAGGCTGGCGTGCTACTGTATGGGAAGTGGGGGGCTGGCATGTGTGTGCTGGCAGCGCTGGTCGGAGTTCGCGGCGTGGTCGGCGTGCCTGATACTGCTCGTACCATTTCAAAACCGATATCGGCGCCCGTGAAACAAACTGGAAGCGGGACACCGGATTTTGTCGCTTCGCTGGAAATCGGTGGACGCGGGACCACTCAAATTGGTGGAGCTGCCGTGGATGAAGCCGGCAATTTGTATGTCACTGGGGGTTTTTCAGAACATATCTTTTTTGCCACCACGCCGCCCACAAAGCTGACTTCGACGAAGGGCTATGATTTCTTTATCGCCAAATACAGCCCGGCCCGAAAGTGTCTGTGGGCCCGCGTGGCCAATGGAACGAGTGAAATTTCTTCAGAATTATCCCTGGATGGCGGATTGACAATCGCGACTGATGGTCAGGGGAACTGTTATGTCGGAGGTGGGTTTGTTTCGTCGCTGGTATTCAAGACGGAAAGCGGCAGCACGGCAGTGACGTTGGCGGCTTCTGGCTCGGGGCTCAACACCGAACCGTTTGTGGCGAAATACAACACTGACGGCACGTTGGTATGGGCAAAAGGAGGGAACAGCGGCAGTCCTCAGTCAACCGATTCGTTAAATAACAACATCAACAGCATCCTCAAGCTTGTGGTTGACCGTCAGGGAACGCCCTATGTGACCGGCCATCTGACTGGAAATTCCTTTCTTGGAAAACCGGCTCAGATTTCCGGAGTGCAGGATTCAATTGTGGCCCGGCTCAATCCCGCGACTGGCGATCCGGTCTGGGTAACGGCGCCAGTTTCGACTGGTTCAGAAAGCATATTTGATCTGGCACTTGATGGAGTGGGAAATCTGTATCTGGTCGGAGCTTTTTTAGGACAGCCGATCACGTTTCCAACGCCCTCATCACCAACCACCTTCGCGTTGAGTGACCATGATGCAGATACCTACGTCGCGAAATACACTCCGAATGGCCAGTGTCTGTTTGCACGACAGATCGGCGGGGGCAGAATTGTCGGGTTTGACATTGCGGCTACCAGTGCCGGTGATTTTTATGTCACCGGGGCTTTTATCTCACAGGCGGTGTTTGGTGACGTTACGCTGACGACTAATGCAGTCAGTATTTCCGGGTTTTTAGCCAAATACAGTGCCAGCGGCACCCTGTTGTTTGCCCAGGAATTTGGGAAAAACCTCTATACCAGTGGCAACCGGGTTGAGGTGGATGCCAGCGGTACGGTGTATGTGGTTGGGTATCTGAGAGGCGAAGCAATCTTTGGCGGCATTGGTCAAAACGCCCAGACACTCAGTTCAAGCAATGTCAGTATGTTTCTGGCGGTGTATAACGCGGCTGGAGCTTTCCAATATGCCAGATTGCTTCAGGGGGCGAATAACCTGAGTTTGAATTTGCTGTTTAAAAATCCAAACACCCAGGTCAACGTCGAACCGATCAACCTGATGGTCAATCAGGTTTCCGGGCAGTTGATGGTTTCAGGAGATTTTAGTGGAACACTTGAAATTTCCCCAATCCTGGAAATTGACACCGAAGACTATGATTTTGACGGAGATACCGAAGAAGACAGCACCGATTTTGATGGCGACGGTGATGATGATGCGGATGACAATGACGATGACGATGACGACGATGATGACGACGATGATGATGACGATGGTGATGGCGACGGCGATGGCGACGGCGACGGTGAAGGTGAAGGTGGTCGCCAATCCTCAACCCCAAATCGAAATGGCTTTGTAGCCTTCATTCCATTGTTCCAGGTCACGGTTGAGGCTCCAACGGCCCAACTGACCTTCCCCAGAGGCGGTGAAACCTTTACTGCGGGCCGTACCTTGAACCTTACCTGGAATTCAAATGACCAGGCCGGTGTGGTGTCGCACGATCTGGCGCTTTCAACCACCAGTGGTCGGGATTTTACCACCACGATCATCACTGGTCTGTCAGGTCTGGCCCAGAGTTTTGACTACCAGATTCCAGATTCGCTCAGAACCGATACCGGACGGATTCGGCTGACAGCCGCCAATGCTGCCGGATTGACAGCGCAGTCCGTAACACCAACGGATTTCCGAATCGTGGCCCCGAGCAACGACCGTGAAAATCCAACCGTAACCGTGCAATCGCCGGTTGCTGGTGCGACATTCAGTTCCATCGCCGGTGCGCAGGTAAATGTGGCCTGGACGTCAACCGACAATGTTGGTGTCGTATCCCACACGGTGAAGTTCTCTGGCTCACGCAACGGTGCCACCTTTACTCAAACCGTGGCTTCCGGGTTACCTGGAACCGCCACGAGTTTTGTTCTCCAGATTGTAAAAGACGATGTCGTGGCCAATGGTCAAATGCTGATTGAAGCCACGGATGCGGCTGGAAATACTGGTCAAGGACGTTCCGGTATTTTCACCATTACCAAGGCCGCAAGCGACACCATCGCCCCGGTTGTGTCTGGGGTGACCCCATCCAACACCAAAATCAAGCGCAAGAAGAACCCGAATGTGACCATTTCGTGGACCTCAACCGACAACGTGGGTGTGGTGTCGCACGACCTGTCTTTTGCCGCAAATGGTTCTGATTTCTCGACTTCAGTGGTGTCCGGATTGCCCGGAAGTGCTCAATCATTTGTCTGGAGCATTCCTTCCAGCATTCCAAAAACCAAAACTGGCGTGGTGAAAGTTGTGGCGAAAGACGCGGCTGGAAATTCTGGTGAAGCCCGATCAGGCGCGGTGTCAATTAAGTAATCAGGGGTCAGGGGTCAGGGGTCAGGGTTTCGAGTTTTGGTCCTTTATGTCCTTTATGTCCTTTTCCTGATCGGACCCCCGACCCCCGAACCCTGACCTCTGACCCCTAAAATGATATGATTCACCACACCGTTCAACCTCGCCAATTTCGGTTTTCTGGTTTTATGTCCAACGTTGCGCTTCCACATTTGAGATACAAAGCCAGCATTTTGGCGGTGGATGACAACCCGGCGAATCTGGACGTACTGGCGCAAATGCTGGCCGGGGCGTCCTATGAGGTGCGGTTTGCCACCAGCGGTGTGATGGCCATTGGCGCCGTGCGGGCTGAACTTCCAGACCTGATCTTGCTCGATGTGAAAATGCCGGGGATGGATGGGTTGACGGTGTGTCGCGAACTCAAAACTGACCCGACCACCCGTGATGTGCCGGTCATTTTTATCAGTGCCCAGGATGCCGAGGATGATAAACTCCGGGCGTTTGAAGTCGGTGGGGTAGATTATGTGACCAAGCCGTTTCACCCTGCCGAAGTCATTGCGCGGGTTGAAAGCCAGTTGAAAATTGCACGGTTGACTGACGAACTCCGTCAGCAAGTACTGCGCTATCAACTCAATCCGCATTTCCTCTTCAACTCATTCTTGTCCATTCGCTCATTGATTGATGAAAATCCAGAGGCAGCGCGAGAGATGGTAACCCAGCTTTCTGATTTCACGCGCTACCTGTTGATGCAGCGTGGTTCAAGTGATATTCCTCTCTCTGAAGAACTTGAAGCGATTCAGAACTATCTGGCAGTTGAAAAAATCCGGTTTGAACACAAACTGCAGCTTGAAACTGATCTCGAACCAGGGATGGTGGATGGCTTGATTCCACCCTTTTTGTTTCAGCCGCTGGTGGAAAATGCGTTGAAGTACGGGGCCAAAACCAGTCAGCTTCCATTACGAGTTCAGGTCACGGCCAGAGCGGAGGCGAAAGGGCTTCGGTTTCGAGTTTCCAACACCGGGAAATGGATTGAACCAGAGGCCAATCTGGATGGTCGGTCACTTCGCGAAGGACTCGGCGTCGGGTTGCAAAACGTTCGTCAGCGACTGAGCCGCAGGTTTCCAGGCCAGCACGAATTTCTGATTTCAGAAAAAGACGGCTGGGTCCACGTTGAAATTGTGATTACCTTTTAGAATGAAGAATGAAGAATGAAGAATGAAGAAAACCAGGGTTCAGGGTTTTCAAAGGAAAAAAGCAATTTTGAAATTGTAAAGTACCGATGCCAGATAGGGTTTTCAGACCCGCAAGGTCGTCGTTCAATAGCCGTGGTGCGAAGCTCACGGAAAGAGAATAGAAAAGGAATTGATTCGAAGACCCTGAACCCTGAACCCCGAACCCTGAGAACCCTGAACCCTGAACCCCGAACCCCGAACCCTGAACCCTGAACCCCGAACCCCGAACCGTATGACTGAGATTCGAGCTGTGATTGTAGATGATGAACGCCTGGCGCGCCGTGATTTGCGGGTGTTGCTCAAAGCTCACCCGCAGATTTCAATCATTGGCGAAGCCGACACCCTGGAAACAGCGATTGAAGTGATTGGTCGCCTGGAACCAGATGTTGTGTTTCTGGATATTCAAATGCCTGGAGGGTCAGGGTTTACCGTTTTAAACTCTATTGATCCAGCGATTCAGGTGGTGTTTGTCACGGCCTTTGACGAATATGCCGTCCGGGCGTTTGAAGTGGATGCCTGTGATTATCTGCTCAAGCCGGTCAACCCCAAACGGCTGGCCAAAACGGTTGCCCGGTTGCAATCTCTGTCAGAACCTGTTGTCACAGGAGAACCCGAAAAATCGTCTCCACTGGCTCTTTCCACTACCAAACCTTTGACCTATGAAGAGTATATCTTTGTCCGGCGGCCTCCGAATGCCGGGTTTGTAAAGGTCAAATCGGTGCTCTTAATTCGGGCGGCGGGAGATTATTCAGAATTGTATTTGTCAGATCAGACAACGTGTCTGCTCAAAAAATCGCTTCGTGACTGGGAAGCGATTTTGCCCCAGCCTCAGTTTTTGCGGGTCCATCGGGCGGCAATTCTGAACCTGGAATATGTCGAACAGATTGAACCCTCTCCGGAAAATACCTATCGGTTCACCCTGCGGGGACTCAACGAACCGGTTGTTTCCAGTCGAAGTTACAGCACCGCGCTTCGTGAGCGGTTTTGCCCATAGTTGAGGGCCGAAGATCGTGGGATATAAGCGCCCTTCTTTTGTCATTCACCGACGAAACCCACCTTCTGGCGACGAAACCAACGCTTCATGGAAAAAACGTAGCCAGCTTGCCAGTCATTCGGCTTCACTATCCTCACGAAGCTGAATGTGTTGTTCAGCCTCCCCTGATCCCATGTCGTGTCTCCCCTAAAAACTCAATTGTCCATCCACATCACTGATATTCCACAGGTAGGGCCTCTCTATGTCACACAGAAACAATCCTCCGGTGTTGCCGCATCTCTTTGTGTATGTTCGAACCGTTCTTTTGAATTTCTTCCTGGTCGTGGTTGGAGTCTGCCTGTTCTCATCTCCGACACTGGCCCAATCCGTGGCTGATGACTTCAATCCTGGAGCAGATGGGACGGTTCAGACAATGGCCGTCCAGCCAGATGGGAAAATCCTGGTTGGCGGGGGCTTCGGCAGCTTGGGAGGACAACCTCAGGCAAATATTGGCCGACTCAATCCTGATGGGACGCTGGATATGATGTTTCGTCCTGTTGTGTCTGGACCAGTTCTTGCACTGGCAGTGCAACTGGATGGGAAAATCCTGGTTGGTGGAGCCTTTGTATTTATCAACGGTGTGGTTTGTCCTGGTCTCGGACGGTTGAACCCTGATGGAACGCTGGATCAGACATTTACAAGCCCTCAATCGCTGAGCATTTTCGCCATCGTCCTTCAACCAGACGAGAAAATTGTGATTGGGGGAGATTTCACCTTCGTAGCTGGGCAACCAGCTCAGCGGATAGTCCGGTTAAATTCTGATGGGACACGCGATACGTCGTTTAACTCCAGCGCCAATGACCTTATCTGGACGTTGGGCCTTCAGGCGGATGGGAAAATCCTCGTTGGAGGAGATTTTTCCATGCTGGGTGGGCAGCCGTGCAGCCGGATTGGTCGGTTGAACCTGGATGGAACCCTGGATATGTCGTTCACTGCGAGTGCTGATAGTACGGTGAGAACGGTGCTGGTCCAGCCAGACGGAAAGATCGTGGTTGGCGGGGCGTTTACGACGTTGAGTGGACAGCCGCGCAACCGGATTGGTCGGTTGAACCTGGATGGAACAGTTGATATGACGTTTAATCCTGGTGCCGATGGCCCGATTGTCTCATTGGCAATTCAGACGGATGGAAAAATTCTGGCTGGAGGGAATACCTTCTCCACACTCGGAGGGCAACCTCGATTTGGTATAGGCCGACTGGAAACCGATGGAACTATAGATCCGATGTTTAATCCTGGTGCATTTGGCATAGTCAACTCCCTTGCGATCCAGACGGACGGAAAAGTGATTGTGGGCGGAACCTTCTTCTTACTCGGAGGACAACCTCGCAACCTGATTGGTCGGGTGACCAATCCAGATGCTGCCATAGAATCGCTGTGGCCAAATCCTTTTGGCACTACACTGACCTGGCAACGGAGCGGCAGCAGCCCCGAAGTCCAACGGGTTCTCTTTGAACAATCCACCGATGGGATCAACTTTACCCCACTTGGAAACGGGACCCGCATTGCCGGAGGCTGGCAACTCACGGGATTGACAATTCCTTTTGAGCAGCTTCTTACGCTGAGGGCGCGTGGCGCCGGCACAGTCGCCTCCTCAGGTTCGCACTCTCTGTATGAATCAGTCGTCAATGTGTTTCTCATTTGTGCCCGACCCGCAACTGTCAGCGGCGGCGCGACCATCTGTCCCGGCGACACCTCCACGGTCACGGTCACGGTCACAGGCGGGGTCGGCCCCTATACCGTAACCCTGAACAATGGCGGCGGCACCCAGACCGGGAACGGACCGGTGTTCACATTCCCGGTCAGCCCAACCAGTACCACGATCTATTCGCTATCCGGAAGTGATTCAACTGGATGTGCCATTTTGGGGACCGGAAGCGCCACAGTGACGGTCACCCCGACACCAACCGTCAACCCGGTTACGCCGCCCACGATTTGCGGAGGAACATCAACCAATATTCCGCTCAACAGTACCCCCGGTGGAGCTACCTTAAGCTGGACGATTGGACCCGTAACCGGCACGGTGACCGGACAGGCAGCGGGGTCAGGCAACACAATTGCCCAGACACTCAACGGCAGTGGAACAGTCACCTATCTGGTCAGTGCGACTTTAAATGGATGTCCCGGTTCACCAACCAGCATCGTGCAAACCGTTGAACCACGCGCCACGGCCAATGCCGGACCAGACCAGGTTGTGTGTGTCAGCAGCCCGGCGGTAACCCTGGCCGGTGTGATTGGCGGCAGTGCCAGCAATGGCACCTGGAGCGGTGGTGCTGGTGTCTTCAATCCAGGTCCTGGCACCTTGAATGCAATGTACACCCCATCAGCCGGAGAAATCGCCGCTGGATCAGTCACCCTGACGCTCACGACGGATGATCCCGCCGGAGTGTGTGGCGCCGGCACCGACACCATGACGATTTCCATTCTGGATTGCACGGTTTCCAGCCTGCTCATGGTGGCCGACACGACCAACAATCGTGTTCAGCGTTTTGACGGCACGACCTGGACGGTTATCGGCGTTGGAACAGTCGGGTCTGGAAACGGCCAGTTCCGGACCCCCGAAGCCGTCGCTTTTGATAGCACAGGCCGGATTTATGTGGCCGATACCGGAAACAACCGGATTCAATGGTCAACCGATGCCGGCACGACCTGGGTCAACTTTGCCACGCTCGGTTCAGCTCCAAATCAAGTTCGCGCGCCACAAGGACTGGCGCTGGACGTGGCAGGCAATCTCTATGTTTCAGACACTGGAAACGGTCGGGTGCTGCGCTTCAACGGCGGTATTCCAGGCACTGGCGTGGTGATTGCCTCAAATGGCATTGCCAGTGGTCAGGTTGGAAGCCCTCGCGGACTGGCGATTGATTCAGCCTTCCGTTTGTTTATCGCTGATGAATCCAACAGTCGTATTTTGCGCATTTCAAACGCGAATACTGTCCTCATCGCGACAACCGGCACGGTCATCGCCACCAAGGGGACGGGTCTCAATCAGGTGATGAATCCCCAGGGGCTGGCGCTTGAACCAACCGGCACGCTCTATGTCGCTGACACCGGGAACTCACGGGTGTTACGTTGGATAAACGCGAACCCAAACAACAGCAGCACCATGGCGTTAACTGGTTCACAACTGGGTCAGGTCAACCGTCCCGAAGGCGTCACGGTCAAGTTCTTTCAGAGTGGTTCGTTTGCTGGAAACCTCCTGCTGGTGGTCGGAGACACACTGAACAACCGCATCCAGGGTCGGTTTCTCCCCACTGGACAATGGAATTTGATTGGTGCGCCAAACGGCCCTGGCACAACGGTGGGTCGTTTCCGCAACCCGTCGAAACTCCAATGACCGGGCGACCCCGGCTTTTCCACAATAGAGATTCTGCCTCCTCCAAAAAATTCTTCGTCTCGCCTGACAATTTTGCGTTTTTGGCTGCGCGTTTCGAAATGGGGGACACATTCAGATGTCATCCCCAGTTAAACAGCGATTTTGGAGGATTTTTATGACAACCAAAACGACCTTCACCGTGAAGGGCAAAAAACGCATTGTGACCTGGAGCCTGGCGCTCTGGATGCTTTTAATCTCCGGTATTTCCATTCAGGCACAAGGGCCGCAACGGCAAGAAATGTCACTGACACAATTGCCTGGGACTGTGGCCACAATCAATGGTGATCACTTTCGATTGAGCACCGGTTTTTCATCGAAACTGGCTGAAAGCTCAGGTCTTCCGGGTCACGGGGGGCAGGTGCTTGCGGCTCAGTTCAACGAATTTCCAGCCTTTACCAAAAAGAGCGAAGATGGACTCAATTCGATCTTTCGCAGTAAAATCACAGCGATCAGTGGCAACACGCTTGAGTGCGAAGGCGGCGTCACCGCCAGCATCGCCTCGGCTTCGTTGTATCATTCGGCATTTCGGGCTACGTCACGAGCTGAACTGACCGTCGGCACTCACGTCTGGCTCAATGGAAAGTTTGTGACCTCGCCTCAGGGGAATGCTTACCTGGACGCCGAATATTGTTTGATCGAAACCGATACCACGATGGTGATTCGAGGAATTGTGCAAAAAGTTGATGCCAAAAATCAGACCCTCACCATTTTGAATCAAACTATCAAAGTCAGTCCTCAAGCCGACATTCAAAATGTCATCAATCCGAAAAAACTGAAACTGTCGAGCTTCAAACCCGGCCATGATGTTTTTATCGGTGGCGAAGTCATCTCTGGAACGCTGGTGGCAAACAGTCTGGTGTTGCGCGACAAACCGAAAGATCCAGATGATGGCGAAGGCTATCTGATTGGGACCATTCGGGAATTGAATGACGACATTGCCCGATTTGATGGCGGCTTTACGTTTGATGTCACCAAATTTAATGCTACCAACGCACCACTCTTAAACCTGCAGGCTGGACGTCGGATGGAAGTAGACTTTAATTTCAATGATGTTCCAACCACAGTCGCGCCGATTACGGTCGAAAATGGAGTACTTCCACAGGATCTGGATCACCGCCTGTTTGGGTTGGTTCAGGATGTCAACGCCGCAACCAGCACGGTCACGGTTTTTAACCAGAGTCTGATGATTCCAGACGGTGTGTTTTTATTCTTCCCGCCGTTGCCGCAATCCGTCAGCCAGTTAACGGCTGGGCAGGATTTTATCGGTGTTTCTTTTGAGATTACCGATGCCGGGTTTGTTGGAACTTCGGTGTGGGGATACGGACGACGGTAAACAGGCAGAATCAAGAATGAAGAATGAAGAATGAAGAATGAAGAAACTACCTGGTGTTTGGTGCTTAGGAGTCAGTATTTTCCAAGAACCAGGAACCAGGAACTAAAAAAATTCTTCATTCTCAATTCTTCATTCTCAATTCTTCATTCAATTTGGTGTGAAGTATGCGACTGCGAGTTTTCAAGCTCTTTATTCTGAGTGTGGTTTTCGTGATGGCCGGGCTGTGGTGTGGGCCTCTCACGGGAGTTGCCTCTTCTCGCTTATCTCCCTTGGATTTCTGGAACCCGGAACCCGGAACCCGGAACCCGGAACCCGAGCGTTCGTCCCTCAAGATCAAGCAACGCAATCCAGTCACCAACGAAGGCAACCAGATTACCCTGATGGCACTGGATGCCCAGGAGAAGCCAGCCAGCGGTGTGATGTGGAGTTCTGGCAGCCCTGACATTGCCGAAGTTGACCCACAAACCGGACGGGTTCGAGGTGTCCGTCAGGGATTTGCCACTGTTACGGCTTCAAATGGCAACACTACGGATTCGGTATTTGTCGTCGTCACGCGAGTCAAAAACGGACCGGCTGAAAAAGTCCCCGGTGAAACCAAAGTTGATCAAAATGGACGACTCTATCTGACCAACCCAGCCCAAAACACTATTTTGCGAGCGACTGATGCCTTGAACGCGTCGCTGAAAGTTTTTGCCGGTCAACGCGGCGCCCGTGGCTTGCAAGACGGAAGTACCACGCACGCACTTTTTGCCGGACCAACCGCAATTGGCATTGATGGGCGGGTTCAAGGTGGGGTGTATGTCGCGGATACCTTAAACCACTGTGTTCGAAAAATCGGATTTACTAATCAGGTTGAAACTGTGCTCGGAACAGGTGATCCCGGAACACCAGTCTTTGACAGCCAGGGAAGTGCTGCCTTGAACCAGATGGTTTTTCGTAGCCCACGCGGCATCGCGGTTGAAAGCGGCGGCAACCTCTTTCTGGCGGATACCGATAACCATGCGATTTACTTTGTGGACCTGGGCGCAAAACGCGTCTGGCTACTGGCTGGAAGACCTGGGCAATCAGGCGTGCTTGATGGAACTGGTATCGAAGCCCGGTTTTCACGCCCGGCTGGGCTGGCGTTAAACTCAACTGGACGAGTCCTGGCCGTTGCCGATCAGGACAATAACCGCGTGCGATTGCTTGAGTTAACCCAAACCGAAAGCGGTAGCTTGACTTGCCGAGTGTCAACCGTCGGTACTCAATCTGCTGCGCGGGCATTTGAAACAACACCGCAATCTGGCGAGCCAATTGAGTTTTCAAAGCCGGGTTCACTCAGTTTTGACAGCGTAGACAATTTGAATGTGGTTGATGAAACCGGCGCCTTCCTTGTAACCCAACCCCTTGGACAATATTCGAGGAAAATTGATCTTGCCCAGCCGGAAGTGACTTTTAATCAACCGTTTAGCGTTACGATTCGCGGCACGGATACGTTTGTCCTGGATCCGGGAGCGGCTGAAGACAGACAGGCTTTGAAAATTGTAACGGTTGGTGGTCCTGAAATCACCGATGTCAATCGTGAAACAGTTCGGGCCGAAGGTGGCGAAGAAGTCATTGTCACCGGCAAGAACTTCGCCCCGGAATCAATTGTCAGCCTTGGGGATGCTCCGGTGGAAGATTTACAGATTGAGAGCGCGACCCAATGTCGGTTTCGAGTCCCACGACAGCGCGGGTATGGCAACCGGACACTTACCATTCAGACCCGAGGTGGCCTGGTTCAACGCAGCCTGGCGGTCATTCCAAAACCACTTTCTGAACTGGCGGTAGGTGAAATCACCACAGTCGTTGGAGGCATGCAGGGAGTTGGCGATGGGAGATTGGCAACCGCCGCCACCGTAAATTACCCAACTTCAACCGCGATTGATAGTTCCGGCAATATGTATGTAGCGGATACTTCAAATCGGATTCGCCGGGTGGATGCTCAAACCGGCATCATCACAACCATTGCTGGGACAGGGCGCGGAGGGTTTAGTCCAGATGGCACCCTGGCCGTCACGGCTGATTTGGCCGCCGACAAAGTCGTGATTGATCAGGCGGGAAATCTGCTCATCAATGACAATTACCGAATTCGGCGGATTGATCTTCGAACCGGAGTCTTAACCACAATTGCTGGAACTGGTTCCCCGAACTTTCGTGGCGATGGCGGACCGGCCATTGAAGCTGGAATCAACCCGGATAGCTTTGCGATTGATCGGGTTGGGAATCTGTTTATTGTTGATCGCAGCAGTCGGATTCGCCGGGTGGATGCCCAAACCGGCATCATCACCACGGTGGCTGGTACTGGAAAACGTGAATACAGCGGGGATGGCGGCCCGGCAACACGCGCTGGACTCTTTCGACCATCAAATGTCGCGGTGGATGGTCGTGGGAACCTCTTTATTGCTGATCGCCAAAATCACCGAATTCGCCGGGTGGACGCCCAAACCGGCATCATTACCACCGTTGCCGGGTCTGGAGCTGAAGGATTGAGCGGGGATGGTGGTCCGGCGACTGCTGCCCGGTTGTCTTATCCACTCGATGTCGTGATTGATGCTGATGAAAATTTGCTCATCACTGATTCGGGAAATCAACGCATCCGCAAGGTGAATCAAATAACCGGGATTATTTCGACTCTGGTTGGAAGCGGGCCGGCAGGGTTTGGCGGATTTGAGTTTGGTGGTGACAATGGACTGGCAACCCAGGCACGGCTGGGATATCCGCATGGGATTGCGATTGACGGGGCGGGAAATCTGTTCATTTGCGACAGTTTCAATCACCGCCTGCGGCGGGTGGATGCCCAAACCGACATCATTACCACTGTGGCTGGAAATGGCATTGCCATTGAACGTCGTGAAGGTGATCTGGCCACCAGCTATTTTCTCCAAATTCCAACCGATGTGGTTGTTACTTCAGCGGGAGATATTCTGGTCTCTGATTTGGTAACCCGTCAGGTATTTCGGGTGGATGCGCTCACCGGTCGAGTCGCTCTCTTTGCTGGAAATGGCAAAATTGAATCAAAAGGTGATGGCGGACCAGCAACGAAAGCTTCCTTTGATACCGTGAGCCAGCTCGGAATTGACGAAAAAAACAATCTGTATATTGTTGATAATCAGTCACTTCGAGTCAGGAAGGTAAATGCGCAAACTGGCGTGATTACAACGATTGCCGGAAATGGCACGTCTGGTTCCGCTGGGGATGGCGGACCAGCCACTGCCGCCAGCCTGGAACCCTGGGCGGTGTTGCCTGACCTGCGCAACAATCAACTCCTGATCACTGACCCGAATAACAGCCAGATTCGTCGGGTTGATCTTCGGACCGGTCTCATTTCCACACTGGTTTCAGCCAGACAGGTCGGAAGCGAACTGGTCAAAGGGAAACGGTTCTCACCTGGATCGTTAGCCACTGATCAGGAAGGGAATCTTTTCATTTCTGATCCGCCAAATAACCGCATCCGCCGCCTTGATGCCCGAACCGGAATGGTAACCACCGTGGTTGGCGGCAATCAGTTTGGCTATGGTGGGGATAACGGACCAGCCTCAGAAGCATTGATCAACCAACCCGGCCCGCTGGTCATTGATGGTGCCGGGAATCTCTTTTTTGTTGATTCTTCAAATCGGGTTGTTCGCAAAATCGAAGCCCAAACCGGAGTGATTTCAACCGTGGCCGGTGGCGGTTTGGTTGATCAATCAGGATTAGGCGGCGACGGTAAATCAGCCGTAACTGCTTCGTTTAGCCTTATTTCCGGACTGGCTCTGGATGCGGCTGGCAATCTCTATCTGGCAGAATATCGCACGACGGGCGAAAGTAGTGCCGTCCGAGTCGTGAAAGGCATTGCCATTCCTTGAATGAAGAATATGGTTAAGTACCTTACCGAAAATTCCAAGACATTTTGAACCACGAAACACACGAAATACACGAAAAGAATCAAACATTTACCAAATTCAATATCTCAGGAAACTTATGACAAAGTACTTAGTGGTTAGTGGTTAGTGGTTAGTGGTTAGAAATCAATACTTTCCAAGAGCTAAGGATCAAACCTGAATTTCGCCCAAAATCGAGCCTTTACAAGAATCAAACTGACTTCCACCTTCTCCTTTATGTCCTTTATGTCTTTTATGTCCTTTGATTTGGGCGCAATCAACCATTAGGCGAAATTTAGGGAATGAAGAATGAAGAAAACAATACTGGTTCTGGCAGTTTGGTTTGTATGGTGTGGCAGCACATGGTTTGCTGGAAAGGCGGTTGCCCAAACCGTGACTGGAACCATTGCCGGGCAGGTCATTGACCAGCAGCAAACTCCGCTGGCTGGAGTTTTGGTCAGGTTTATCAATCTTGAGAACGGGTTTGACTACGGCAAGCGAACTGACCGATTGGGAACCTATCGCATCGAGTTTCTGCCAGCGGGGGCCTATCAGATTGTGGCCGAGAAAGACGGGTTTCGCCCAACCGTTATTGCCCAGTTTTTGGTCGAAGTCAACCGCCAGAAAATCATCAAACCCCCACCCATCCAATTGATTCCACTCAATCTTTCGCCGCCTGCCGTATCGCCTGACCAGGATAAATCCCGGCTGGCTCAGGTCAATGTGACTGACGCGGCTTTGCGCGGAAGCCTTCCAGCCGGTTTTTTGAATGCGCTGCCACTGGCAGGGATCAGGAATTTTGATCGGCTTGCGCTGCTGTTTCCTGGAATTGTCCCGCCGCCGGCAACAACCGGCGCCAATGGTCCAGGGATTGGCCCCGGCGTCGGAACGGCGGGCCAGTTTTCAGTCAATGGGCAACGCGCCCGGAGCAACACGTTCACGGTCAACGGTTCGGACAACAATGATCAGGAAGTTGGTGTCCGCCGTCAGGGATTTACCCCGGCGATTCCGATTCCAGTCGAAGGCATTACCGAATTTCAAATCACGACGCTCCTGGCGGATGCGGAAGCCGGGCGCAACACGGGCGGTCAAATCAATGTGCTGTCACGGTCTGGTTCAAGCGCCGTTCACGGTGAATTTCACGATTTTCTCACTGGTTCAGCCCTGAAAGCGCGTGATTTTTTTGACCTGAGTGGTCCCGGCAATCCTGCCAAAAACTCAGCCATCCAAAATCAAATCGGCGCCAGCCTTGGGTTTCCGATTGTGGCCAATCGGTGGCACATTTTGACCGCGTTTGAACACCAGTTGAGTGTTCGTGACCAGGAAAGCCATTTTGCTGTACCGACACAACTTGAACGCAACACCGCGCTGCAATCAGCCAGACGACGGAGCCGACTTGGAATTGATGTTTTAGATTCAACGTTTTACCCGTTGCCAAACAATCCCGGTGGACCCTATGGCGGCAACACCCTGACAAAAATTTTGAGCGCGGATGGAAATGGAGTGGTCTTCAATCTTGGTCTGGACGGACAAACAGCCATTTGGGGAAGACCAACCACGGTCAGCCTTCGCTACCACATAACTGACGATGATACCCGGATTCCAGTCGTGGACGATGCGATCAATTCGAGTGTGACGGCGCTGACCCGGACCCACAATCTGGCACTGGTCGCCAGTACTGAACTGTCTTCCCGGCTGGCCAATCAGTTCCGGTTTTCGTTTGGTCGAACGGCTTTGCGTTTTGCCCAGGTTGCTGACAGCCCGTTTGTTTTTCAATCTCGCCTGACCAGCCGCGACCGAACCGGAGACGGAACGCCAGACGGACGAACCGGCCCGATTGGGCGGCTTCTTTTGTCGCCATACAGTCCGCTTGGCGTTGACCCCGGAACGTTTCCCCAACGCCGGGTGAATAATACGTTTCAAGTCGCTGACACGCTGGTGAGGGAATTCAGCCGGGTCACGCTCAAGGCTGGCGCCGATGTGCGCCGGGTTCAAATCAACAGTGCCCTGGATCGAAACTACCGGGCCCAGGTCGCCTTTACGCCAGGATTTCTGGTCAGGCGCGATGGCTTGCAACCAGGTTCTGGCGCCGATTTTGCGGCCTTTGGGTTGCCGTCAGATATTTTTCAAGCCCTGGCGGTGACACCTGATTCGTCGCTGGCACTTCGCTTTACCGAAATCAACCTGTTTACTTCAGCTCAACTGCGGATTTCCCCCAATTTTACCCTGGAGTTGGGGCTTCGTTATGAACGCAACACCGTTCCGACTGATGCCACCGGGCGACTTGAACGCTCACTCACGATTCAAAACTCTGAACTTCCACCCTTTGACCCTGAATCGGCGTTTGCTCAGATTTTTCTGGGAGCCCTCGATGCCCAGCGGAGTTTTCTGGGCGGAAGACGCAAAATCATTCGGGGTGATGGTGACAATGTGGCCGTTCGGGCCGGGTTTGCCTGGGATCTTTCAAAAACAGGAAGGATGTCGCTTCGGGGTGGGTACGGGTTGTTTTATGACCCGATTTTGGGCACCGTGGTCAGTCAATCGCGCAACGCATTGCCGGGTTTCATTCCAGTGAATTTTGGTTCTTCGGTCTTGTTTCCCAATGCGTTAAGTGCCAATCCGGCCTTTCTCAGATTTGGAGAGCAACTTGACCAGTCGCTGATTGTCCCTGGCACCCTCAACACGATTTCATTTGCCCCTGAAGACTATGTTTCCGGCATTGGCAGGTTGCTCACGATTGGTGGTTTTTTTGTTGGATCAGGATTTGGGGCGGCAATTACCTTGCCGGATCAGAATCTGACCTCGCCTACCGTGCATCAGTATTCGCTCTCACTTGAACGAACTCTGCCGAATGGTTTTACCGCCAGTCTGGCCTATGTCGGAACAACTGGAAGAAACCTCCTGCGAGTGCGAACACCCAATGGCGGCCAGTTGACGCCACTGGCCATTCGGGTGCTGGCGGGCGGTGTTCCAGCCGTGATTCGGCTGCAAAACCGGCCTAACCCTGACCTGGGGGCCGTGACCGTGTTTGAAAGTTCGGCGCATTCCACCTACAACGGGTTGCAGGCTTCGCTGGTGCGCCGGTTTACCACCGGGTTGGCGGTGCAGGTGAGTTACACCTGGTCGCACGCCATTGACGATGTTTCAGATATCTTTGACACGTCGGGCGCCTCGGCACTGGCTCAAGATGAAACCGGGCGCCAATCATCGCTGAAAACCGAGCGTGGAAACGCCGCTTTTGATGTCCGCCATCGGCTGACGTCAGCCTGGAGTGTTCCAATATCATTGAAGAAATTGAAGTTGGGTGACTTTCAGTTTTCAGGAATCGTGACGTTGCAAACCGGCCAACCATTTACGGTGACTTCTGGTTTTGACACCAACTTTGATGGAAACCTGACGGATCGAATCAACACCACGACTGGATTGCTGATTTCAAACCATGGCCGGACCCGCCTTCAGGTTTTACCGAATATTGATGTTTTTCAATTTTTACCGCCGATTGACAGCGACCATCCGGCGAATGGTCAGGTTGGTCGGAACACTTTTCGTGCCGCAGGGATTGCCTCGGTTGACATGGCCCTGACCAAAAAGATCAGTTTTCGCAATGAGCAAGCGCTGGAGCTTCGCCTGGAAGCCTTTAACCTGTTGAACCGCACCCACTTCGGGATTCCAGTGCGTGTGTTGAATGCCCCCGGATTTGGCTCTTCGGTCAACACATCACTCCCGGCGCGAACGATTCAGGCCGCTGTGAAATTTCAGTTCTAAGGGAGTCGGATGGAAATATCATACCACCAGGGTTTCGGGGTTCAGGGTTTCGGGGTTCAGGGCAGGATCATCCAACTTGCATGGTCACTGCTGGTTTCTCAGCACTTATTTTGAGTGGGATGAGTCAATTCATCACCGAAACCCCGAAACCCCGAAACCCCGAAACCCCGAAACCCCGAAACCCCGAAACCCCGAAACCCCGAAACCCCGAAACCCCGAAACCCTGAACCCGATTTTAGTGGGATTTTATTTTCTTCTGGGTCCCTAATACTACAACGAGGTTTCGGTTTTAACCTGCGAAGCGGGTGATGGCTCGTAGCCCAGGGTGGAGTCTTCGAAACCCTGGGTTGACGGTCATCCCCAATTTCTCCCGCCCCGCCGGCAACCGCCGTAGGCGGTTGCCGGCGGGGCGGGAGGGGGAGCAGGCCGTTGGTCCCAGGGTTGCACCCTGGGCTACATGCCTGCCGCCCAGTTCCTGGGCTTAAAACCCGGTTTTTTATTAAAACCTCGTTGTAATACTAATATCAGTTAGGGTTCAAGGTTCAGGGAAAAAGACAAAAGGGACAAAAAGGACGAAAAGGACATAAATTCGAAGACCTTGAACCCCGAACCCCGAACCCCGAACCCTAATTGACTAAAAGCGGTGACACCACAAAGCCTGTGACCTGAAATGCTTCGCCGGCGGGTGTTGAAAACCCAAGCGTGCCACAGGGAAATGTATTTTGGGCATCTTGAAAGAAACCAATTGAAATTTCTTCGCCGGTCTTGCTCGGGGTAATCCAGTGTTGGATCGTGTTGCCGCTGATTTTGATGTGTACCCGATACGTTTCGCCAGGTTTGAGCGGCGGCAGGATCGGAAGCGGCGCCGTTACTGGTCTGGTCAGATCCAGTTTTCCATCGCGGCAAACATAGGTCTGGAACTTGTTGGGAAATATGCCACCTGGGCCGTTGAGACAAAACAGATAGTAATTCTTTTCATCTTGAGCCCGCACCACCCAGGCTGCCCCACGGTCATTGGTGAGGCGCAGTCCAAAAAAGACTTCACTCTCACAAAATCGCTTCTCTTTCACCACGCCAATCCGCGAAGTAGTCGGCACGGTGAGAATCCCGGTTTCGGCTTTCCATTCCGACGGCGCCTCCCAAAATTGAAGACCACCTTGAAAATTGTCGGCAAATTCCGTTGTGGTCGGCAGGGGAAGCAACCTCGCTTCGAGTTCTACTATTTTTCCAGCCTGCCCGCGAATCAGTTGCTCAAATCTTTCATATCCAAAACGTTCCAGCCGCACAGTATTGGGTTGATCGGGAAGGATCGTCGAAACGCGTAGCTCTCCGGTTGCTGGGACGACCCCGTTTTCCTGACCGTTGATATAAACCCGTGTGCCTTCCTGGGTTTTGATCAGGAGTTGTGCCGTCGCCCGCTCCAGAATCACGGGAAGGCTTTGTGGCGTTGCGCCACTGAGTGTGATTTCACCGGAGAAGGGAAGATATTTGGGCCGCAGGATTTCCACCCGATGATGACCAATCGGTGTTTTGATTCGGATTTCAGTTTCTGAGGTGCGGGTGAGTTCACTGGCGGAAACTTCGTTCCCATCGAGTTTGATGGTTCCGCTGGGAAAGGGCTGTGAAAAAACAAGCTGGATGACGCCAAACCGTGGACGCAGTGCCACTCGCAGCGGGGTTACCGACCCTGGACGAATCGTGACCGATTGCTGGAGCGGTTCATAGTCGGGGTGTTTGACTTCGAGCACGTAGCTCCCTGGTTTCAGGGAAAGCGGTTTGTTGAAATTTCCGGCAGCCGTGGTTTTCCCATGTGATTTTTGGTTAAGGAGCACCTCCGATTCAGGTGGGTCGGTAAACAGAACGAGGGTTCCCGTCAGTGATTTGGCCGGAACCGGTGGGGTGCTACGAGGTGGCAGATCTTTGACCTCGGGGCTTTTCTTTTGTATGCCCAATGCTGTCTGACTGAGCACAAGGCCCAGAAACAGACAGCAAATTTTAATGGTTGATTTCATGGTTGGTAACGGCAAGACGAAAGCCAAGGTTAGGGGCCTGGAAGGTTGGTAAATCCCAGGTGCGAAATGATGTGCGCGAAGCATCCGGAATATTTTTAAAACTGCCTCCTCGAATCATTTTGCAAGTTTTGTCTGATTGGGTCGGAACGTAGCTTCCGCCCGGATAAACTGAAAAATTCGAAGCGGTCCATTCCTTGACATTCCCAGTCATTCCAACAATACCAAATGGACTGATATCCGCATTCTGGGTGGTTACTGGAAGTGGAAACTGTTGATTTTGGAGGCGTTTGGCTACGTTGGCAAAATCTGCATTCCACTCATTTCCCCAGGAAAAAAGTCGGTTATCGCTGCCACGAGCCGCATATTCCCATTCTTCTTCAGTCGGCAGCCGAAGGGGAAGTCCATCACGTCTGGCACGCCAGACACAGTATGCCGTCGCCTGTTCCCAGGTGATGTCTGTCACTGGCCAATCGGCTTGACCAGATGGAAAGGTTGAGCCTTTCCAAACTGGTGGAGGGGTGGTCTGTGTCGCCTGGACAAATTCCAGATATTCCTGATTGGTGACTTCATAGCGACTCAGGAAAAATGATGCCAGTTCGACCTGATGGGCCGGGGTTTCATCTTCTGAAATCTGGCAATCTGGGTTCCCCCGGCATTCGTCAGCGTTTCGGCCAATCGTCACCTTCCCGCCTGGAATCAAAACAAAGTGATCTGCTGGTGGCTGTCGTCGCTCGGGTCTGGCTGGTTGTGACACTCCAGGCAGTTGTGAGGTGATTGGAGTGACTGGTTGAAACCCAAACCACGCCACCCAAACCACACTCAACCCAAGCACTACCGTGGCGAGTCCGTAAGCCGCCACCGACACGATACCGGGCTGCTGCCTGGCCGTGGCCAGTTCTGGCGCTACTTTCACCGGGTGAACCATCCGTGTTTGGCTCACTGACGGTGGAATGGTTTCAAGCTCAAGTGCTGGAATGGTTTCCAATTTCTCAGCCGGAGATAAATAAGGTTGTGTGGACTCATGTTCCCGGTCGGAAATAGCTGACCGAATCGCCTGCAGAAACTCATCCGCTGATGAAAAACGATCCGCCGCCTTTTTGGACATTAGCCGGGTTACCTGATTTGACACGCTGTGGGGAATTTCAGGATACCGTTGATGAAGCTCAGGCGTCGGCAGGTTGACGTGGGCATACATCACCGTCAGGGTCGCGTCGGCTTCGAACGGACGCTCTCCGGCCAGCATTTCATAAACAATGACTCCCAGCGAATACAGGTCTGAACTCACTGTAATGCGATCACCAACGCATTGTTCCGGTGACATATAGTGTGGCGTCCCGCAAATCAAATCTGGATTGGTGAGGGTTTCGGCGATAGTGCCTGGTTTGGCAATTCCGAAGTCGAGGATTTTGACGATTTCTTTGCCATCTTGTTGAGCAAAGAAAATATTGTCGGGCTTTAAGTCACGATGAATCACACCTTTGCGATGGACGTAGCTTAGTGCCGGGCATACCTGCTCAAGGAAAGTCAGTGCTTCATCAAGCGACATTCGCCACCGGGTTTTTAACCGTTGCCGAAGCGACTCACCCTCCAGGTATTCCATAACCAGGTAACAGGCGGTTCCCTGGACACCATAATCAAAGACCCGAACCGAATTGGGATGATCAAGACTGGCGGCGGTTTGCGCTTCGCGTTTGAAACGTTCCAACAGGCTTGGATCCTGGGTAAAGGCACTCTTCAAGACTTTGACGGCCACTAAAATGCCCAGATCAATGTGGCGTGCCTGATACACCCTGGCCATACCGCCCTGGCCAATCAACTTCAGAATGGTGTATTTTTCCAGCAAGGTGGTGCCAATCGCGACCAAATCGGATTCACGTTCTGGCTCGGGCCTAACTGGTGGAGAATCAAGTGTTTTGGCTCTCGAATCCAGTTCAACAACCGGTGATGATTCAAGAAAGGCATGGGCTTCATTTTCAAAGGCGAGTAGCTGATTGACCTCCTGATACAGCGAAGGGTCCGTCGAGCACACCTTGGCTAGAAAGCGGGACCGCTCGTGTTCTTCAACCGATAATGCCTCGGCGACCAGTTCTTTGACCTGTTGCCAGCGTTCCGGCGTCAATTGAAACCCTCCGTCAGTACCGCCTGCGTGAGCGGGTGGGGATTTTGTTTGATTGGGGCCACCCACTCACGCAGGTGGTACTGACTTTCCATTCAAGAACGTGTATTGTGTTTCGAACACGGAACCTCATTCTCCCCAACCGTGCCGCTTATTTCCTGAAACCTCTTGTTAAAACGCGCAGCTCATTGATGAAAATGCTCAGGCATTCATCATCGTTTTCATCGTGCGCTCAAATTTCTTTGACTTAACCAGTACGGACATCATTTTCAAATCGTCGCTTTGTATAAGCAAATGGTTAAATAGTTGAAAAAACTGTATTTCTCTAAACCTCGAACCCCGAACCCCGCAACCCTGAATCGTCTATGACTGATCGTCTTGAAGAAAATGTACAAGATGTCACTGAATTGCTGCTCCGGTTTAGCCAGGGGGATAAAACAGTCCACGATGAGCTGATGCTGGCGGTGTATACCGACCTGCGCAAATTTGCCAAAATGCTCCTCAGTCGTGAACGGTCCAACCATACGCTGCAGGCCACCGCGCTGGTGCATGAAGCGTACCTTCGACTTGTGCGCCAGGATCGGGTTCAATGGCAAAATCGCGCGCATTTTCTCGGCGTGGCGGCCCAGATGATGCGCCGCATTTTAGTTGACCACGCCCGCACAAAACAGGCGGAAAAACGCGGCGGTGAAGATATTCGAATTGCTTTGGAAGATGCCTTTGAAATCCCGCAAAAAAAGGATGTTGATCTCATTTTGCTGGATGAAGCGCTGACAACACTGGCCGCGATGGATCCGCGCCAGAGCCAGATTGTGGAATTGAGGTTTTTTGGCGGTTTGTCAGTCGAAGAAACCGCCGAAGTCCTCGGCATTTCAGTGGCAACCGTGATGCGTGAATGGCGGGTTGCCAAACTCTGGCTATATCAGCAAATTCTCAAGGGTTAACAAGTTTGTAGACGGAAAGAAAGCCCCTTTGTTACGCGAGAACCCGTGCCGCTTGAACCGGGCACGGGTCATGCTCCTTCACTCCAATCCAAAGGATATTCCACATGGCACGAGCAAAAATCGTCGCGACGATTGGTCCGGCTTCGCGGTCACACGAGACCCTGCGTAGCCTGATCCTGGCGGGTATGAACGTCGCCCGCATCAACATGTCACATGGCACCCACGAAGGCCATGCCCAGGCAATTAATTCTATTCGCGCACTGGCGGAGGAACTTCACCTGCCGATGGCGATTCTGGTTGATCTGTGCGGCCCAAAGATTCGCACCGGAAAACTCGAAAACGGTGGCCCGATTGAAATCAAAGCCGGTGACCGCATCACGCTCACACCTGAAGAAATCCTAGGAACAGCCGAGCGGGTGACCTGCAGCTATGAATTGCTGGCCATGGATGCCCGCCTGGGTGACCGCATTCTGATTGATGATGGGTTGATTGAATTGCAGGTCCAGGAAATCCAGGGTGCAGATGTGACGTGTCTGATTTTGAATGGTGGATTGCTCAACGAACGCAAAGGCATCAATTTGCCGAGTATCCCGACGTCACTTCCGTCGTTGACTGAGAAAGACCGGGCTGATCTGGCGTTTGGCCTCAAGCACAATGTGGATTACATCGCGATTTCGTTTGTTCGTCGCCCCGAAGATTGCCGCCAGGCGCGTGCGTTGATCGAAGAACATGGTTCGGATGTTCCACTCATTGCCAAAATTGAAAAACCCGAGGCGATTCAACATCTGGCCCAAATTCTGGAAGTTGTTGATGGAGTGATGGTTGCCCGAGGTGATCTTGGCGTCGAAGCCGAAACTGAACGGGTGCCGATCTATCAAAAAGAAATCATCCGTCACGCCAACCGCGAACGCAAAGTGGTGATTACCGCCACCCAGATGCTCCAATCAATGGTGGAGAATCCGCGTCCGACCCGGGCCGAAGCGTCTGACGTCGCCAATGCCGTGCTCGATGGCACCGACGCCGTGATGCTCTCCGCCGAAACGGCGGCTGGAAACCACCCGGTGGAATCAGTCCGCACCATGCGTCGCATTATCGAATACACCGAAGAAGTCGTGACCTATCAGCGACCTAGCGGACGTGACTATCTGCGCGGCACACCAACCGGCTCGACGATGCGGGCGCTCGCTGAAGCCGCTTTGTTTGCAGCGGATGAAATCAAAGCCAAAGTGATCCTGGTCTATACCGAACGCGGCAAAATGGCCCAACATCTGGCCGCAACGCGTCCGCACCAGCGCATCATCTGCCTGACCCACTATAAAGAGACGTTTCGTCGGTTGAGTTTAATTTGGGGAGTGGAACCGGTTCTTCTGAAAAAAGCACCTGCCGTCGAAGCCCTTTTCCATCAAGGAGATGAAGCGCTGATTGAACTCGGCTGGGCCCAACGTGGCGAAAAAGTGATTGTGATGGCCGGCAAAGTAACCGGCTTGCCGATTTCAAATATGGTCCGCGTTCATCGCGTCGGTGAGTTTAGCCATCCCTGAAGCAATCGTCAGTACCGCTTTGGAGTAGAGCCGGGGTTTGTCAACTCACTTTCTTACGGAGGTGGTCCTGACCTTTGGCTGGTCTTTTTTCTTTTTGAACCCCTTTTTGGCTTACCTGGGCAGTCAGATCATTTCTGATCAAGTCCCCTTCCAGAATCATTTGAATCAAAAAATCTGGTGTTTTCTCTTCAACCACAGCAAGCAAATTCAGTGCTTCAACCAAACGGTTGTTCGAATCTTCAAATTGACAGTGGATTGGTAAAATAAGCTGTAATGGGTTTCCATCGTCGTCCAATGGTCCCTCAAACACAAAGATCCGTTTATTCGGGTGTTCCGCTTGAATCCACCCATGTTTTTCAAGAAAAGCCACAATTTGATCAATCGAAAGCTTTTTTAACTTTTGAGGGTCAATAAAAGTCTTATTTATCGCCATAAACCTTGCCTGACTTTCCCAAGAAGTTCGATGAGAGATTCGGTTGTGAGACGTCGTGTTCGTGGGATGTGAACCGCACAAGCTTTTTTATTGTTTGTCAGTTTTCCATCCAATCGTTCCCAATAACAGCATTTTCGGAGTAGGAGATATTCTTCAGTGCTTTCCAACCATTCATCTGTTTTAGTAGGAAGACATAATAAAATCAATATTTTAGGTATTGCCCCTGATGTAGTATTACGGTCAACAATCTTGTTATAGGCGATAGCCTCCATGTTGAAAATAATGTGAGATTCTTTGAATCGCCAATCTGTAGAGGCTTTTATTTGGAAATCCAGAGGGAACCCACTTTCCACCAACCGTCCGTTAAATTCTTTGATGTGGTGAAAAGTGCCGTCTACACCATAATCAAATTCTCGTTTTGTCTCAAAACTCAGATTTAATCTTGCCTGACCTGCTATCGCTTGAACATAAGCTCGACTCAATGACTCCATACTATGTTGTTGAGTTAACACAGACAAAAAGCCTCCCGGATGTATGACATAACTCCCTTATGGTTGAAAGCAATAGTTAGTATGGAAATACAATGAAATAGTAACTTACTCCCTGGTCTTCCTTCAATTTTCTTGGGGCAATTCCCATACCCGGACCTGCTTGTCCCATCCGCCAGAAGCCAGATGGGTAAAGTTGGGGGAAAAGGCAACGCTGGTGACGCCCAGGGTATGATCTTCAAAGCAGCACAATTCGCGTCCGGATTCGACATCCCACAGCCGGACGGTGCTATCCATCCCACCTGAAACCATCAACATTCCATCCCGTGAAAACGCAACCGATGTGACCGGCTCCGTGTGTCCGTCAAAGCGGGCTACCCACTGGCTAGTTTCAAGCTGGAGAAGATGGATGGCTTTCCCACCACTTCCAACCACCGCAAAAGCGCCATCTGGTGAAAAGGCAATGCTTGACACACTGTCCCATTGCTGAAGCGTTTTCAAAAGCTGGCCGGTTTCGATATCCCACAGATACACATGCGGATCATGTCCGCCGGAAAGCGCCCAGCGTCCATTGGGCGAAACCGCCACCGCCAGAATTGAGCCATGCGGATTGCGAAGCCGCCAGAGTTCGCGACCGCGCTCGACATCCCATACCCCCAACGTGTTGTCACTGCTCCCGGAAACTGCATACCGCCCATTTGGCAGAAACTGAAGGCTGTGAATGGCACTTCCGTGACCTTTGAGTGATGCCAGTTCACGTCCGGTTTCGAGATCCCACAGCCGCAACACACCTGCCCGTGTTCCCGAAAGCAGTAAATTCCCGTGCGGTGAAACCGCCAGCGATTCAATCGCCGACGGAGGCCCCACCGCCGGCAGCAACTGACCAGTTTGCTGACTTGTTTCAACATCCCAGATTTTGATTGACGTGTCGTGACTTCCGGAAATCACAAACTGGCCGTTTGGCGTGAAACAAACACTACTCACACCGCTGGTATGTCCTGACAACACTCGAACTTTGCATTTGGATGGGCTGATATGAAAATTTGTTCCAAATAAAGCCGCCGGCGCCATCACCTGGGTATCACTCTGCTTGCCAGGTGGAATAATTTGGGCAAGTGAGGGGAGTTCCTGTGATGGATGAATGACGGTGGCGGCTTCGCTCCCGCTCCCGCGAGCCTCGGTGTTGTCCACTGTTTGTCGGCTGGCGGTTTTTCGCGTCGGACTGGTATTTAACAGGGGCGTTGTCCGCCGGGCCCGCAACGATTGGCGGAGTTCGCCCACACTGGCTGGGCGTTGTTCGCGGGTCAGCGCCATGGTTTGCTGGAGCGCCTGTCCAATTTGAAGTGGAACGGTTGGAGTGACCTGATGCGCCGGAGTCAGCGGATCGGTTGAATTACTGATAAGTTGCATGGCCCGGTTGAGTGCGTCCACCGGTTTTCGACCTGTCAACAGGTGATAGAGCGTGGCCGCCACCGAGTAGAGGTCGCTCCGCTCATCGGTTCCGGTGCCCTGCATTTGTTCGGGCGGGGCGTAGTTCGGCGTGTAGCCAAACACGCTCCGATTGTCGCCTCCGGTGGCAATTGTGGCCGAAGACGGTCCTTTTGCCAGACCAAAATCGAGCAGAATAAGCTGGCCCTGCTGATTGAGTTTCAGGTTTTGGGGTTTGATATCGCGGTGAATGATTGGCGGTTGCTGTCCGTGGAGGTATTCGATGACATCGAGCAATTGATCAGCCCAACGGGAGACTTCTTCGAGGGAAAACGCACCGCCGCGCCGCTTGAGCATATCGCCCAGGTCAGTCCCTGGAATAAATTCCATCACCAGAAATTGGCCCTGTTTGTCGGAAAAATAATCGCTCACCCGTGGGAGTGCCGGATGTTTGAGCCGGGCCAGCAACCGGGCTTCGCGTTCAAAGGCACGCCGGCCTTCATCTTCATCAAAGAAGGTCTCTTTGAGTGCCACCGTATGATTGAGCCGCTGGTCGCGGGCTTCATAAACAGCCCCCATCCCACCCTGACCAATCAGGCGCACCACAAGATAGCGATTCTGCAGGAGCGTGTTGGGAGACAGCATAGTGAGCGAGTAGCGAGTCGCGAGTAGTCAATCTTACCTGTGAGGTGAGCAGGTACGTGACACGTCAGTCCCACCAGCGTGAGCCAGCGAGTTGAATTCCCTGGATGTATTTTTGTGTGAAGGAAAGTGCCAAACAGATTAGCATCGAACCGGGGAAGTTTGAAGCGAAGGGCGGATGTGTCGGCAACAAGTCAATACCATCCAATTCAGGCAGGCTTACTGATGGATCATGACCAGCCTCCCATAAATCCTTCATAATTTGCCGGATAGACAAAACCAACATATGGGTTTTTGACCCCCTCCTGCTTTGCTTTTTCAAAAGCTTCAGGATAGTTTCGCCCTGTTCCAAGCAATCGGTCACCATCAAGGGCCACATACAATCCAGCGTATTTATCCTGATGGGTATTCAGCCACTCTGTGCGCAAACGGCGTTTGTGTTCTCGTTCTGCGACATCTGGCTCTAGTGCGCGACTCTTTTTTGTTGGTGTAAATAGCGTTCGAGCTGTTCCAGTTCCTGTGCATTCAGTTGGGTGATTTGCTGCTTGATAGTTTCCAGTAACTCAATTGACATGGTTAATCCCTCCCATTTCGGGGATTTCATCAGGTTTTGGCAAATAAGTAACAAAAGCCTGTTTTTTCCCGGCAGCGATTGCGGTTTCTCGGGCCTCACGAAACGTGCGACCTGTATTTATAAGATGACCATCTTCAATTGCGATGTACTGCCCTCCGAATTCCTGGCTGTTTGCTTTCATCCACTCCATATTCCGTAAACGCCTCTGTTCAATCTCATCATCCGCACTCGATTGTGCCTGTTTGGAGGAAGTCGCCGTTTCGAGTTTCAGATGTGCTTCCAGGAATTGTGAAAGTTCTGCTCTTTCCTGCCTCGACAAAGTGGCAATTTGCTGCTTGATGATTTCCAATGCCTCGGTTGACATAAGCTGACGCTCCTCAGAGTCAATGGTTATGATGATTTAAGTCCAGTTGTTGTAAGCAGATAGATGAGAAATACCAATAGATTAGCATCGAATTGGGGAAGTTTGAAGGGAACAGCAAACCCCTATTTCTTCAACAATACAGTTCAGAGTTCCGCCTTCAGGCGGTTCATCGTCCGTGCTGTTCAATCTGGGAATTCCAGGGCCGCCTGAAGGCGGGACTCTTTACTTTTTCTCCGGTGTGGAAAGGTCGTTTTCGCCCGGATGGATGCGGGTGGTTTAAACGGCGAATCGTGATAAGTACCTTATCACCAGATTAGTGAGAGATTGAATTTGGGAAGTTTTGATTGTTTTCCGTGTTTTCCGTGTTTTCCGTGGTTAAAATGTCTGGAAATTTTCGGTAAGGGACTTCGTGCTCAAGGCGTGCGAAGGCACCAACCTTGTGGAAAGCCGGGTCAGGAATCAATCGAAATTGTCGAGTGGGGAATTGGTCGCGGGAAAGAAAATGGAGGCGGCGATCGGAATCGAACCGATGAATAAAGGTTTTGCAGACCTCTGCCTTACCACTTGGCTACGCCGCCTCACGCCTGATTTGGAAAACAAACTTGAAAGTAGGGGTGCGATGCTAACCGCGGGTCTGGGTTTCTGTCAAGTGGAGAGTGCTGTCACCAGATGACTTGGGCGCCTTAAAACACAAACGGTTTACCTCTGAGGTAGACTTGGTGTAGGGTATGGACATCCTGTCACTATCATCCCCATCGCCGCAAATATCACAATTTCCATTTCTGGTTCAGTTTTTGCGGGAGCACCTGAGACGCCATGATCGTTGCCTGCCCTTCGTGTCACACCAAGTATCAACTCAATCCAGCCAAAGTGGTTGGCGATTGGGCACCGCTCATTTGCCGACATTGTGCCACTCGATTCAACGCCGTGGTGGAGGAGCGTTTACAGCGCGTACCTGCCGAAGGCGTCGTGTTAATGGCCGCACCGTCTTCCTCTCCGGTTCGGGACCCGCTGGTCAAGGCGCTTCGTGAACAGGGGCTGGCGGTCAAAGTGGTCGAGCAGGCGGCGGCGACGTCGCACTACCTTGGTTTGTGTGCCCCCGATATCTTTCTCACCACCCCATTTTTGTCAGATGGCAGCGCTCAAAAGCCCTGTGCCCAAATTCACCGGGACATTCACCTCAAAGGGTGTGCGATTGTGTTGCTTGGGACACATCAATCGGATGAAACCCAGCGCGTGCAATTTTTTGCTGATTTTATCCTGAATACTGAGCAGCCGTTTGAGTCGGTCCTGCGGGACTTTGCGGTGTTTTTGAAGCATTTCCGGGCGAGCCAGCAGCAACACGGACAATTTTTAAGTGAACTTCGACGCGCTGAACGTTTGGCACGCACCATTCTTTCAGATATTATCCTCTACAATCCTGAAGAAGTGGAAAAAGGAATTGTGGAAGGGACCTTCAACGACCTGCTGAGCGAAGAACTCGAAGACGCTCGAAAGTATTATGCTGAACAGGTTCATCCCGACGTACTCCGCGAAACCGACATACTTGAAGATTTGCTGAAAAAATTTATGGTCGAACAACGCCAAAAACACAGTGTTGCGTTGACCGAGCGCGGTGCTCAATCGGCAAATGCTGAAAGTCACTCGTAATTGCCCACCACGAGTCAAATTTGAAGACACTCTTCAGGCCAAGGAGGAAAATCTACGACCCGTTTTAAACTTCCAAACGGGTTTTTCTGAAAGAGTGGAGTCAACCATATGGCAGGCATGAAATTCCGTCGCTCGTGCGACAGTTGTAATGCGACTTTTTTCTCAGAAGATCGAAAAGCTCGATTTTGCCCCAAGCACCAACCCAAACACCAACCAGCACCGACCCTCATTAAATCTCGTCCCCCCCAGTCACCTCAGCATTCGTCGGCTGCTCCGTCTCCTGTCTCATCAGTGTCTCAGGCTGCATCTTCAGCATCACATCAGCATCACCCATCATCGTCACATTCACCACGTCCGCCGTTTCAACGGTCCGGAAAATTTGTGGCTGGTGATCGCCCACGACCAGGCGGTGGCGGCGGTCCCCGAAACCGCCCTTCGTTTCGCGACAACCGAAAGAAAACCCCCAAGCAACCCCGGTTGCCGCAACAGTCGGTGCTCACACCTGAACTGCGTGATCAGATTATCAAAGCTTTTGAAGTCATCAAAAAAGTGCCCGGATCTGAATTGCCCATCAATCAGACGTTGACTGAATTGAATTTGCGGAATATCCACACGCAGATTTCACAGCAGTTATGGGTGAAGCGTTCACTGGTGGCGCAAGTCATTCGTGAAGTCCGCAATCTGGTTCCCGCCGTGACCTCAGTTGATCTCACCCCAGAGCAATATGAGCGGGCGACCCAGATGTATGCGCATTACGTCCAGAATGGACTTCGTCCTGAAGGTGGTCGTCGCAAAAGCATTGCCCGTGAGCTGGGCGTCCCCCTGCAATCAGTGGTGTTGGCTGTGCGGAAATGGGCTCAGGAACGCTATCTGGAATCCCAAACACCGCAGCCAACCCGCCGGCAGCTTTTTGAAATTGAAAAGTGCTACTGGCGGCATATGAACGAGGGTAAAACGCCATATGAACTGTTTCCGGAAGCCATTGCCAAGGAACTGGGATTTGTCACTGGCTATCAGGTCCTGCGCTGGGTAGATGTTTTGCACGACAACACCAAAGTGCTCAATGTGAGTCAGGAGCCAACACCTGAACAGAAAGAGCAGGTCATCACGGCCTATCACGAATACCTCAAATCGGAAAAACCACCTGAACACGCCCTGCATCCGACCCTGGCCAAGCAGGTGGGAATTTCCGCCAAACAGGTCCATAAGGTGCTCTATGACTACCGTATGGCGCAACGTGACCGGTATTTGCAACTGGTGATGGTTTGAGAAAACCTCGGGCTGAAGACGTTGGGCTGAAGAAAACGGGCTTGGGGCTGAAGACTCGCAAGCTCGGGGCTGAAGAAATCGGGTTTCATACCCTGAGCCCGAAGTCTTCAGCCCGAAGATTTCAGTTCCAAGCCCTATTCATTGGCTTTTTCAAACAATGGAGCCGGGCTAAAGGGTGGGGGTGTTATCTGATAAGGAATTCGAAGATGTTCGTAGGCTGCCCGAGTGACCACGCGCCCGCGTGGCGTGCGATTTAAAAAGCCAATCTGAATCAGATACGGCTCGTAAATTTCCTCAATCGCGTCTTTTTCTTCCTGAATAGCCGCCGAAATCGTACTCACCCCAACTGGTCCTCCATCAAATTTTTCAATAATGGTCAGGAGCATCTTCCGGTCAACTTCATCCAGTCCAAACCGGTCTACTTCCATTCGGTTTAATGCTTCACGAGCAATGGTTTCTGTAATTTCACCGCTGTGAAGAACTTCGGCAATATCGCGCACCCGCCGCAAGAGCCGGTTGGCAATGCGAGGCGTTCCACGTGAACGACGGGCAATTTCGAGTGCACCGGTCTGGTCAATAGTTACTTCCAGGATTTTTGCCGAGCGCAAAATAATTTCTGTCAGGTGTTCTTCACCATAAAAATCCAGGTGCAGCGTAATCCCAAACCGACCCCGGAGGGGGGCTGTAATCAGCCCAGCCCGAGTCGTTGCCCCAACCAGGGTAAACGGCGGCAGATCAAGCTTGATAGATCGGGAGGACGGTCCTTGCCCAATCATAATATCAAGCTGATAGTCCTCCATGGCCGGGTACAGGATTTCCTCAATGGCTGGGGACAGCCGGTGAATTTCATCAATAAACAACACATCGTTTTCCTGCAAATTGGTCAGAAGTGCTGCTAAATCACCAGATTTCTCGATCACAGGGCCTGAAGTGGATTTGATTTCGACCCCCATTTCATTGGCCACAATCATGGCCAGTGTGGTTTTCCCCAATCCTGGCGGGCCGTGAAGCAGAACGTGATCCAGCGCTTTCTTCCGATTTCGCGCTGCCTTCATAAAAATCCCCAAGTTATCAGTGGATTTTGATTGCCCAATATACTCGCGCAGAAATTTCGGGCGAAGCGACAATTCGGTGAACTGTTCACCTGGGCCTTCCGATTCCCCAGTGACCAGCCGGTCAGTATGATCAGCTTGTTTTTCTTTGGATGTCTTTGCCATACGGTTCTTCGTACTTGGTGCTTGGAAGTATTTGGTTCCAAAGAGCTAAGAATCAAGAACAAGTCACCAGAAACCAAGAAGTGTTTCTTCATTCTTCATTCTTCATTCTTCATTTTTAAAGGGGTTGCCGCCCAGCAAACCCGGCTTCGATGTCGTGCCACCAGCAAACTTCATCTTCATCCATTTTCCAGCAGAGGTATACCACTCGACCATCCCGCAAATGTGGGAAGTCGCACAGGCCAACTCGATAATCTTTGACCAGGACGCCGAGAGCTTCGATGTCGTGAACGCTTTTGGAAAATACTGCCAGGCATTGAATATAGTATCCGCCCATATGGCTTCCGCCGCCGGAACTGGCTCGATCACGAGCGCGCTCAATATCATCGGCAACGCGTGTGTAGCCTTCCTGGGCCTGGACAACTTGTTTGATCAATCGGCGAAGGGTTGGAACGAGGCGATTGGCTTCTTCGCGGGAAAAGAGTTTTGACGGGGTCTCTTGGTTGGGAAGTTCCATAACAAAATTCAGGGCTCCAGGCAAAATTTCCGGGTAATAGTACCTGAAGCACCGGGCACGAAACCAGTGGAGATGGAAATTCCTTTTTCGGGTTCCGGGTTCCGAGTTCCAGGTTCCAGGTTTTCGAAGCATAAGAAATGACGATTGACCTGTATCAAAAAAAAGCGCCCCACCCCCTAGCCTGGGGTGAAGCGCTTTTGCATCAACAACGTGGCTGCAACGCCTGGGGGCGCGGCAGGTGCATCCAAACATCACGTTGTGAGGAGAACCTGGAATGAAGAATGAAGAATCGGGCACAGGGCACAGGGTTTAGGGTTTAGGGTTCAGGGTCATAAATGCCAGGATAAAGATTTTAGGCCCGCAGGGTCGTTGTGTAATAGCCGTCGTGCGAAGCCCACGGTCTCCGGGTTTTCGGAACCCGGAACCCGGAACCCGGAACCCTGTATTTCATCGTTGAAACGTCGGGGATCCCACGCGATCAGTGTATTGCAATCCAAAGAGCCGTTGCGTGATACGGGTATGGATCGAATCCAGCCGCCGATACTGAGCCACGGTTGGGGCTGGCGAATCCATTACCTGACGGGCCAATCCGAGGTTGTAGGCCGCTTCCTGATAATCAGATTTCAGTGAAATCGCTTTTTTGTATTCATCAATGGCAGCCTGGATGTGACCGGCCTGGAAAAGAGCCACACCCAGGTTGTTGTGCGCACCTGGATCATTGGGCGAGAGAGAGGCTGCTGTTCGAAAGGCTGCCACGGCTTCGTCGGTTTGATTCAGGGCACGATGGGCAATCCCCAACTGGTTAAACACTTCAGCCGTTTGTGGTTGTTGCTGGGCGGCTGCCTGATAGGCTTCAAGTGCTTGTGAATACTCTTTGAGATCCATTGAAACTTCTCCCAAACCAATCAATGCCTTTGTGTAGTCAGGATTGACTGTCACAGCCTGTTTAAATGCTGTTTGAGCTTCGCGGCGGTTCCCGGCGGCATCCTGGATCACACCCAGGTTGTAGTGGCCTTCGGCAAAACGGGGGTTGAGTTGCAGCGCCTGCTTGATTTCGGTAATCGCTTCGGATTTACGTCCCAGTTGAAAATAAGTAATTCCTAATTGATGATGTGCGGTGAAGTCTTTGGGCGACTGACGCACCAGTTGTTGAAAGGTGTTGGCGGCTTCAGTCAGTTGACCAGCCGATAAAAACGATTGTCCTTTTTGATAAAGAACCTGAGTTGAGGTTGGCTCTGAAGCAAAAATCGGGGTTGAAAATGAGAATGAAACACAGGCGGTCAGCAGGAACAGTTGGAACAGTCTATTTTTCATGGCGAACTCCTTTTTGTGATGGAACGTTATTGGCGATGCTTACCTGAGAGAACCTCCTCCCCAACAGATCAGCTTTAAACATCGTGACCGTGACCCATTGACGTTTGGTGGTTCTCTTCGACACCAACCCTAGTTCAACCGACTCTCAAAAGTCCTTTCACGTTCTGACATTGCAGGGTTACATTTTCTGAAAAAGTCTTACATCAGTCTAAGTTTATGAAAGAAAAATACTTATATGAATTCGGGGAGTTTCAGTTAGATACCATGCGACGGGTTCTGTTGCGTGATGGAAAGAATATTCCACTGACCCACAAGGCACTTGAGACCCTTCTGTTTCTGGTTAAACGCCATGGGCAGGTAGTTGAAAAAGAGGAATTGATCGAGGCAATCTGGCCTGACACGTTTGTTGAAGAGGGGAGTTTGACGCGCAATATTTCCGTGTTGCGGAAGACCCTTGGGGAAGGGCCATCAGATCATCATTTCATCGAAACTGTTCCAAAACGCGGTTATCGCTTTGTGGCCGAAGTGCGAGAAATTGCGGTGACCTCAACGCCGCCGGTCAATGGTCACGCCTTCATTCAGACTGTAACCACGCTGGAGGTTGAAACTCCGGTTGAATCGCTTTCCCTCGACGATCCCCTTGACGAAGACAGCGGCGAAATTTCGATGGAATTGCCGGAAACGACAGATGAAATTCTGGTTGAAAAAGAGTCAAGCCTTGAAGTCGAACCAGTCTGTGTGCCTTCACCCGTGAGTGGTCTCCGGTTTTGGACATTTCAACTTGGGGTGGCGCTTGGGGTGATTGTGCTGATGGTGGCGGCAGCTCTGTTCGGAATACGCTATCTTGCTGATTCAAAAGCAAATGCACATCCATTTCAACTATCGGAGATGAAACGCCTGACCAATAGTGGCAAAACAATTGATGCCGCGATTTCACAGGATGGCCGCTATCTGGTGTATGTTCAGGATGAAGGCGAGCTGCAATCGCTCTGGATCCGGCAGATTTCAACGGCGAGCGATGTCCAGATTCTCCCACCGGCCAATGTGGTCTATCAAGGACTCGACTTCTCGCCGGATGGCAACTATGTCTATTATAATCTGTGGGATAAGGTAGGTGTCGGTGTGGTGTTTCGCATTCCGACATTAGGAGGGATGTCATCCAGGGTAGTGGCGGATGTGATGCCATCGCTGGCCGTTTCACCTGATGGACAGTTTGTGGCGGTGATTCGAAGCGATGCCGTCAACAATACCAAAATGCTGGTGATTGCCAACACTGATGGGAGCGGGGAGCGAATCCTTATTCAGCGCAAGGAATTTGAGTGGCTGGCCTGGCCTGCCTGGTCACCGGATGGAAGCTCAATTACCTATGTTGGCTCCCGCTTCACTCAAAAAGACAATGACAGTCGGGTGGTCGCCCGAGTCTATGAAATGCCGCTCCACGGTGGGGAAGAAGTTGTCCTTTCAAGCCATCCCTGGCGAGATATCACTGGCATGAAGTGGTTGAAGGATAAATCCGGCCTCGTCATGACCGCCACTGACCAGATTGGGGCTCCCATGCAGGTCTGGTTTGTTCCAAACCAGGGAGGCGTACCCCAGCGGGTGACCAATGATGTCAATGGGTATCGCGGATTGAGTCTGGCTGCTGACTCAAATGCCTTGATTACTGTTCAATCAGAAGTTCTCTCAGGGATATGGGTTTCACCCGTTGATGACTATACCCAGGCCCGGCAAATTACTTCGGATCGCAATGAAGGGATTGGGTTTAGCTGGACTCCGGATGACCGGCTGGTCCATTCATCCTGGCGGAGCGGCAACCTTGATATCTGGATTATGGACCGTGATGGAAGCCACAAACAGCAATTGACTTCCAATGCGGGCGTCAACTTCCGTCCCCAGGTTTCCCCTGATGGACAAACCATTGTTTTTGGCTCAACCCGCAAAGAGGCCCAACATTTGTGGAAAATGAATATTGACGGCTCAAATCCACAACAACTGACCAATGAAGAATGTGCTGACTTTGCCTGTTTTTTACCAAACCAGGATGAGTTGGTGTATGTCGCCACCAAAGATGGAAAAGCGCCGCTGTTTCGGACATCGCTCAAAACTGGTGAAAAAAAACAACTTAACGCAACCTTTTGCTACCTGCCGGCTGTTTCGCCCGATGGCAAGTACATTGCCTATTCATACTGGAACGAACGCTCCATTCCCCAGCAATGGGCCCGTGAAATTATGGCAATTGATGGGAGTGAACCACCGCGTCCGATCAATATTCCAAAATCCGCGGTTGGATTCATCGGGGCAGTTATGTTTCAGTGGAATCCCAACGGTGAAGGATTGCTCTATATTGACAATCAAAATGGGGTTTCAAATTTGTGGGAACTCCCACTGAATGGCGGAACGCCACGTCAGGTGACCAGTTTTATCGAAGGCCGGATGCAATCTTTTGCCTGGTCGCCGGATCGGAAATTCATGGCGTTTGGAAGATCGGTCACCAGCAGTGATGTGATTCAAATCAGAGGGTTTTCCCCAGCGACGCAAGAGGCAAAATGAAGAATGTGGTTAGTGGTTAGTGGTTAGCGGTTAGAAATCAATGCTTTCAAAGAAGAACCAGGAACTAACCACTAACCACTTTCTTCTTCCTTCATTGCCCAAAAAACCACCATCCAAGTCTGAAAATCCACGCCACCACCAGCAATCCCATAATGCCAAACACAACCATCGGATGACCAAAGTTGTCTCCGATTTTCCGGGTCGTGCCGGAATACCCCAGCAGATTGAGTCCCGTCGTCAACCACCAGAGCCCAAAAAGCCCGAAAACCAGTGGGCTCAGCGGATGGAAATGAACCGCACGTGTCAATTCTCCCTTTGCCAGAGCGCAAAATGCTCTGGTCATTCCACATCCAGGGCAATCAATTCCAGTAAATGTTTTAAAGGGACAAAGAGAGAACCGGGGATAGTCTGCTGGAAAGTAGAGGAAACTCACGACAAAAATGGTGCTGGTAAATACAAACCCCATTGCCGAGGGCGAAGACCAGATTCGATTGAGCCAGGTGCGGATCATAAGGTTTAGGGTTGAAGAATCTCGGGTTGAAGACTCGCAAGCTCGGGGCTGAAGACATTGGGCTGAAGACTCGCAAGCTCAGGGCTGAAGACATTGGGCTGAGATTGGTTTTACCCATTTTCTTCAGCCCTCAGACCCAAGCCCTCAGCCCTGGTTTTCTCAGCCCGAGGTCTTCAGCCCCAATTTCATCCTACCTGCTCAACTCGCAGGCCGCGATCAATCAAATTGACTTCCAAAACTTCTCCTCCGGCCTTAGTCAGAGCCTGACTGACGTCAGTTTTACGACCGGTTTCAACCAAAAACACCACGCATCCACCACCACCAGCCCCACAGGCTTTGGCTGCCAGGGCGCCGTGTTCTTTGGCCACAGAAATCAAGTGTTCAATTGTGTCAGTGGTGACATGGTCGGAAAATCCTTTGCGGAGTTCCCATTCTTCAGTCAGGCAGGTGGCGATACCTGGCAAATTTTGTTCAAGCACGGCAATGCGCATGCGATTGGTGACTTCGCACAGGCTGGCAAATCGTTCGCGGACGCCATCTCGATTATCAATATGGGCTTTGAAAATTTCCCAGTTGTTGGTCCCGCTAAAATGAGGTTTCCCGGTGTAGCACAGCACCACATGATCTTGAAGTTTTGCCAGATCAATTGAGAGTGCCTCGCGCACAACTCCAATCACTTCCAGGTGTAAACTGTTCGTTCCTCCATACATCGCCGGATAATAATCCTGCACGCCCGATGGAACCTCAATGACCTGGGTTTCGATGTTTTGGGCAATTTTTAAAAGCTGGCTGTCACTGAATCGGTTTCCGGTGAGATGATCCAGGGCGCCTGCCAGTGCCACCGCCAGCGCCGAAGACCCGCCTAAGCCTGAGCCAGGTGGTGCTGCACAACGAGTGGTCACTTTCACACCTGTATAAGGCTTGAAGTAGTCAACCATCCGGGCAAGCAGTTGGAGTGGTGTATCAAGCCGGATTTCCCCAAGTGATTCATAGGTTTCGCTCAAGTTGATATCTTCTGAAACCAGAATAATCTGCTCATCCAGACGTTCTTCGACGCGGCAGGTTGCCAGAAGGTCAATTGCCACGTTGATGGTTTGGGCTTCCTGGTGCAACAGATAGAGTGGCCAGAGATCAACCGTTCCACCTGCCAGATCAATTCGCGTCGGAGCTTTGGCTTCAATAATCATTGGCTTTTGGAGAGTTAGTAGTCGGTAGTCGGTAGTCAGTAGTCAGTAGTAAGTAGTCAGTAGTCAGTAGTCAGTAGTCAG
>JACQXX010000008.1 GCA_016208495.1 Acidobacteriota bacterium
TTATTAAGAATTATGGTTGCAAGATTAGCACGCAAAGGAGAAGTTAAAAGGGAAAAAAGAGAAAAGAAAAAGGCAGCGTAAGAAAAACACCATCCAAGTCAAACTCAATAAAATCAAATAGTTGCAAATTATACACCCTCTTACAGCGGCAGGTGCAGTCGTGCCAGGCAACCTGGACCTGGAACGCGGTTTTCAAGAATCAAGCTGCCACCATGAGCTTCGGCAATCTGGCGGCTGAGCACCAGACCGATCCCAGTTCCACCTGGTTTGGTGGTAAAGAACGGAACAAACAAATTATTGACGTTTGAAAGTCCTGGGCCCGTGTCTTCGACCCAAATTTCCAGATACGCCGCCTGTTTGGTCCACCCAACCGCAACTTTTCCGCCGGTTTCCATTGAGGCATCCACTGCGTTTCGCAAAATGTTGATCAATAATTGCTCTAACTGGTCCTGATCGGCCTGGATGGTAATCATTGGGCCCGGCACAATCGTGACGGAAAGTCGGGTTTCAAGCGTCACGACACGCTGGATCCAGGACGGCACATTCAGTGGGGCCAATCGTGGCTGCGGCAACCGGGCAAGTCGGGCATAGGCGGCCATAAATCGGCTCAGGGATTCAGCCCGCGAGGCAATCACCGACAAGCCGCTTTGCATATCGTCTTCCCAATCGGGGGGACGGGGTTGCCGGTTGAGCAAATTTTCAAGGCTTCCGGCAATGGATTTGATTGGTGTAAGCGAATTGTTTAACTCGTGGCCGATCACACGGATCAACCGCTGCCAGGCTTGCCGCTCTTCTTCCCGGAGTTGCCGGCTGAGGTCGGTAAATACCAGCAGGTGATGGGGTAAGCCATGCTCGCGAAAGGTACTGCGATGAACGCCATACCGCCCAATTCCACCAGGAAAAGCCATTTGAACGGTTTGGGCGGGCTCACCTTCCAGGCAATCCATCAGCCCTAAATCAGCCGCATTTCGCCCAAGCAGTCGCTCCAGGGGTTGGGCAAGCAACCGCTCTCCGGCTCGATTGACCAGTCGGAGAACCCGTTCCGAGTCAAAGGCGAAAATAGCGACATCAATTTCAGCCGAGATCGTGCGTAACATCGCGGTGGCTTCAATCGTACCTAAGCGCTGATCCTGCAATGTCTTACTCAATTCGTTGATTTCAAGCATCACCTCGCCGAGGGCATCATCCCGGCGGTCGCTCCGACCACGAATTGAATAGTCTCCTTCACGCAGTGCCGCCAGCAGATTGGAGATTGTCTGCAGTGGTCGGATCACACGTTCTTGCAGCGCAAATGTAATCCAGGCCCAACTGGTAACGACCAGAAAGGTTAGTGTCCATTGAACTTTTGGCGTATAGTCACCCAACCACAACAATCCGAGTGCAACTCCGGCTCCAGGAAGCCCGGTTAAAAACCCCAACCACAATATCCGCTGATCGAAGGCCATCGGTGGCTTTCGGCGGCGTTTGCTCAAGTGAGCTTTGGTTTGGGCGACAAGTGGTGAAGACATGATTGGGGTTCGGGGTTCGGGGTTCGGGGTTCGGGGTTCAGGGTTCAGGGTTCAGGGTTCGGGGTTCGGGGTTCGGGGTTCAGGGTTCGGGGTTCGGGGTTCAGGGGCATAAGCGCCAGGATAAGGATCGGAGTCCCGCAGGGACGGCATTGAATAGCCGGGGTGCGACAGCCCCCGGTCCCGGCCAGATCGAGATTTAAGCCCTGCAAGGGCGACATAAAAAACAAGCGGATCATTCAAATTTTCCTAGAATTGGTTTCCAGTCGCCAGGCATATTTATTTTTGTCTTTATCTCTTTGATAAAAAACCAGTTACAGCAATTGTTCGAGGTCGAACATTTTATTCTTGTGCCCCCCGCAATTCAGCCAGATAGTGTTCAAGGGCCAGAATGAGATCATCACGGCTGGCATCTTTTCTTCGAAATGAAACCTGCACTCGAAACGCTCCTTTCGTGACCGAGAGCCGTCCGCGAAACTCAAAGCGATTGGCACGAATCGGCGCTTCAGGTGAGTGGCGGGAGGCTGGATCAATCACTGGTTTTGGCTGAGCCAGGAGCTGGGCGGCGGCCAGTCGTTTGGCCTCGGGAACTTTTAATAAGGCAAACAAATTGCTGTATGAAAGCTGCGAATTCTGTCGGCACAGATCCAAAACCTGGTCTCCGAGCGACAACACCCGCGTGTGATTGGCCAGTGTCGTCCGCGGAAGACCAATGACCTGTGCGGCTCGTTCCTGACTCCCGAGCAATCCCACGAGTTGTCCGAGGGCACGGGCTTCATCAACCGGGTGAATATCTTCGCGCTGCAGGTTTTCCACCAATGCCAGCGCCAGAAAATCACGATCTTCGACTTGTCTCAGGACAATTGGAACGGTCTCAAGATTGGCTTCCCGAGCGGCATCATACCGGCGATGACCCGCAATCAGCGTATACATATCAGTTTGGGGATCATAGGTCCCCACCAGTGGCTCCAAAATTCCATGAACCTTGATTGAATCAACCAGCCCAGCCAGGTCCTCCACCTTGAACTTCATCCTGGGCTGATGTGGGTTCGGTTTGATTTTGTGGAGCGGGACCCGAACCAAATGTTCGCCGGCAAGACTTGATCGAACACGGGCGGCCAGGGTTTCAGTTTGGGATGGGTCGGTGCGTGGAACAAATTTCTTGGTCATATCATCAAATACATTTCGGAGTGCGGCGGCTTGACGCCGCTTTATGCAAAAGCAGCGTCAAGCCGCCGCACTCCAAAGAATTATGCTTACAGTGCTTTTGCCAGAAGCTCCATATCTTCATTCACCGGACAGGATGGTGAATAGAGTTTGAGGGGCACCCGGGCATTGCACGCTTCAGCCACGGCAATTGCCCGCCGCACCGGTTGGAAGACCTGACACCCAAGCTGCTCGGCAGTACGCTGAACTTCGCCCAGGTAATGGCGATGCAAATTGAGCCGGGCATCATACAGCGTCGGAAGAATGCCAGTCAGTTTGAGCGGTGGGCGGACATACAGGCGGCGTTTATTGGCCTCAATGATTTCTTCCTGAATCAATTGCAGTCCAGCCACGGCTTTATCTTCGGTTTGAACCGGAATCAATATTTCATCGGCGGCAATTAACGCCTGAACGGTCATTTCCGAAATGTGCGGCGGGCAATCAATCAAAATGAAATCAAACTGGGCTTGAAAATTTTGGAGCGCGCCATACAACTTCATTGGATTGCGCTGTTGGACGAGCAATCGTTCGCCCTTAGCCAGTTGTAAATTCGATAACCCCACCCATAAGTCATATTTTTCAACCACATGCGCAGGCGTGGCAGTATCGTTGCACAGTGACGACCAGAACATCTCTTCCGCCGGTCGCTGGTGGGGATGACACCCAAGGTACTCCCCAAGGCTCCCTTGTGAGTCGGCGTCCAGCACAAACACTTTAAACCCACACAGCATGAGTTCATACCCCAGGTCACGCGTGGTGGTGGTTTTTCCAACCCCTCCGGCCTGGTTGCAAATGGCAATCGTTCGCATCATGGTCCTTTTCAATTGAGCGAATAGTGAAGCAGCGAACTTGAGTGAGTAGCGAGTAGCGAGTAGTCAATCCATATTCATTGTGAAATTTGTTTTGAATTGTCGAATTCAAAGGGTTTTGGTTTACGACTCGCTACTCGCTACTCGCTTTTAGTTCGCTACTGTGCCGTATTGTTTGGGTCATTTGGGGCAATGATTTCAATATGATCCCGGTTGACGTCCAGGAAGGATGTCACCAGAACCTGTTTTCCATCAAGCGTTCGCACTTCGGCATTTGCCACGGCAATAAATGGGGTGGCGCTGTGCATAAAATCGGTGACTCGGGCATTTGGATTGAGTGAAATATAGCCATTGATCCGATAGGAGCGGGTCAAAATAATCACTTTGGTCATTTCTTGCGGATTCATAGAACATCAAACTCCTCAAAAATTGATATGGGGCTGGCTCTCAAGTTATGCCCGACACTCAATTGGGCCCAGGAGCATTTCAGCAATATAACGGCCAGCATAGCCGTCGCCAAATGGGTTTTCAAAACACCGCATCTGATTGTATTCATTTGGGTTGGAAAGTAACCGCCCCACGGTGTGGACAATTGCTGACGGCTCGGTGCCAACCAGTTTGCCGCCTCCGACCTGGACGAGTTCCATGCGTTCGGTCGTGTTGCGCAATATCAGCACTGGAGTTTTGGTCTCGGAGGCTTCTTCCTGAATTCCTCCCGAATCGGTCAACACCAGCCAGGCATGGGTCAATAACCAGATCAGAAATGGATAGTGGAGCGGGTCAGTCACAATAAATCGCTCGCGGACCTGGGGCGATAAAGTGGGTAAAACCTGACGGACCGTGGCCTGAACCTGCGGATTGGCGTGGAGTGGCCAAACCGCAACCAGAGATGAATCTTCGGCCAACAATTTCGACACGGCCTGACTGATATTGGCAATATTGGTGCCCCAGTTTTCACGACGGTGGGCGGTGATCAACAGTAATTTTTGATGGTTCAGTTGCGCCGCCAGGAGCTGTAACTCAACCGGAAGCAACCGCCGATGGCCGTTGGAGTACCCCGTAACCTGTGGTATTGCCCATCGCACAGCATCCACAATCGTGTTTCCAACCCGGTGGATTTTCGCTTCAGCAATTCCTTCCGCGAGCAAATTGTGTCGGGCTTGCAGGGTGGGTGCAAAGTTCCAGGTCGCCAGCCGGGCAATCGCTTCGCGATTTTTTTCTTCTGGAAACGGTTCATAGTCGCGATGTGTCCGCAGGCCGGCCTCGATATGACCAACCGGAATCCGATGGTAATAGGCCACCAGTGCCGCAGCCCAGGCACTGGTGGTATCTCCTTGAACCAGAGCAACTTCCGGTTTGAGCCCACCAAGACATTGATCCAGGGTTTCAATCAATTGCGCCGTCAGATGCCCCAGTCCTTCGCGTTGACGTGGAATTTCAAGCTCGTGGTGAACCGGCATCCCGAAAAAGTGGTACAACTCTTTGACCCCCTGCTGGTGCTGTCCGGTGTGAACCACAATTGGTTCACACCCGCACTCGGTCAGAGCCCGATAGACTGGGGCCATTTTGATGATCTCCGGGCGGGTGCCCAGACACAGCAATATTCGTTTTCGATGAGTCAGCATCGTTGGATATGAATTCAAAGTGGAATGAACTTATACCAGTTTGTAGTCAGTAGTCAGTAGTCAGTAGTTCATTAAGTCTATTTGATTGAATTACTTGACTATTTTCTAATACGAGGATTCCACTCCAAAATGGTATGAGAAGCCGGATAGAGATCGCTTTGATATCGGACTGGATGTGAAGGAAATCAAAGATTCAAGGCATTGAAAATACAGGTTTGGGCGACATCATACACCAGGATTGGTCAATCGTCAGTAGTTGATGAGTCAGTCGTTGATGAGTCAGTCATCAGTAGACAAAAGCCAGATAGTTGAATCCGTGGAATTTTTAAAAAGAATTATTCCTAAATGACTCAAATCAAACAAGATACACTTGATAGACACTTTAAAATTCCCACACTTGACCACTGACTACCGACCACTGATTACTGACTCACAAAAAAAGCCTGTTTCCTTTTGGAAACAGGCTATCTCAAGTGAGATTTAGGTTTGAGGAACTTTTTCAACTTTTGGCTCAAAACACGGCTTCAACCCCAAGCCCTGAGCCCAATGTCTTCAGCCCGATCTCTTCTTACTGGTTATCCACCTGGGCTTCGATCACGCTCTGAATTTCGGTCGGAACGTTGGACAGGAAATCAAATCCGGTCAGGGCTTCGATACTGTCAACCGAGACACGATACGTTCTCCAATCAACACTCCGGATACCGGCGTCATTGGGCATATTCACGGCAATCACGCGGGTGGAGGTGGTTACGCGAGTGGCATCGTTGTCGCCGGCAGGCAGGATCACGATGACTTTCCAGGTCCGGGTCGGAATGACCATGCCGTTGACTGGATGGGTTCGTTTGGACCCAGCCGGACCGCAGATCACATAGATTTCGTTGGTGCCACCCAGCAATTGATCGCGGGTATACTGTTCCAGGAAATTCCACGGTCCCTGGTTGTTGTCTGACGACTGAACCATCATGTTGGTCATCAAGAACGTCGCGCTGTTATTGGCAACGGTATCGGTTCGATCGGCTGATGGACACATATGGCCCCGGTCATAGCTGGTGCCGTCAACTGTGCCAAATGAGTTGCTCGGAACTCGGAACCAACCCGCCGGGAGCGTGGTGTCTTCCCGGAAATCATCCTGGCGAGGCGCACTTCCACGATCTGAAATTTCAAGGTTCCAGCTTGCCCAGTTCGAGGTTCGGTTGTCCCGGTGATAGCTCAGGGCATATTGGGTCTTGGACAGCAAGTAATTGGTAAAGTTGTTGACATCGGTGATGGCGTTCGAGGGGTTCCCCAGGGCCAGATGACGGCTCGCATTGCCTGGTGGCGGCGGCGGGGGGGGAGGAATTCCCGGCGTTACTGACAGGGTGTAGTTACCCGTCTGGTTTGGATCAAAGGTGGTCGCCGTAATCGTGTAGGTCCCTGCCGTGGGTAAGGTCAAAACCAGTTCCGCGTCACGGTTGCCGCCGCCATCATCATCTTCCTGGTGGTACCCGTCAGGCCCGTCAATCACCAGATAGGCATCAAAGTTGGTGGAGGTTCCGTCATGCAGGATAGCCACGGCCTGGTTGGCTGTCCCCGTGAATGAGAACTTATCGGCAAAACTGCCGTCGGTCAGCACACAATCGGTCGTGGTGATCATCCCCGTCACGGTGGTTGGAACCGTAATCGGCGTGGTGGTGCAGGTTGATGGCGGCGGCGCCGTACCATCGGTGATCGTGATGTCGTCAAAGTTGAGACGGTTTGAATCGTTGGCTCCGGTGATTTTTCGGATTTCAAACCGAACCGCACTGCTGGTGTTGATCACAAACGTGGCGGTTTGGAGCACAGTACTGGTGGTTAACACCGTGTTACCGGCTTTGGTCCAGGTGGAACCATTGGTCGTTGAATACCACAATTCCCAACTCCCATTCCCATCCGTGGCATATCGGGCGTGCTTGACGCTCACGCTGCCCGCTCCGGCAACGTTGAAATTCATGGTGAGCTTGCCCCGATTGCGCACCCGGGCGCTCCGGGTAGCGACTTTGCGGTCAGCGGAACTGGTGCCAACCACTGCGTTGGTGAAGGTCCAGGAACCGGTGCCTAAGGTCACAGTGCTTGTGGTATAGCTGGCTTTGTTGCCAGCTTCAAAACCTTCGGCAAGCGTGGTCATTACCTCGCGGGTAGCAGATCCCGTTCCGGGCAGCAGGTCAGGCACTGAATCCGGCTCAATGAACTGGATCTCACCCGCGTCAAATGGTTTCACGTTTGACGCAGGTTCACTGGTGGTCAGTGAATACTTGGACCGTGGTCCTTTCTCATGGGCACTGGAAGCAGGGATCCCGATAAACGAGACAGTCACTGCCACGGCAACCATCAGGCAAAAATAAAAACTGCGAAATGATTTCAACATAGCTCCTCAAAAGCACACCTGGGCTCAAATAAGCTGGTCTGGGAAAAAGAGATTGAAGGGAAAAAATGGAAAATCTGAGTCCTTACCGTACCACAGCAAGCCGTGTACCACGAAATTTTTTGTAATCCGAGCTGAGGTGCTCACCTGCTGAACACCTGTTTTCTTCACGAATTCCTTGCCCTAACACCTTGTATTCGTTACAGTTAAAACATACGCCGCACTGATTCGAGAAACCGGGCAACATCCCTGTAACACTTATCCAGTACATGCACATTCGTTGAACAATTGTTCAGCAAATGCACAATTGTTCAGTGAGTGAACACCGGGTTCCGGGTTCCGGGTTCCGGGTTCCGGGTTCCGGGTTCCGGGTTCCGGGTTCCGGGTTCCGGGTTCCGGGTTCCGGGTTCCGGGTTCCGGGCGGAACCCGGAACCCCAACAACACCAATGGCTAATCCCTGGATTCCTGACGACGACAAATCAGAACACCTGACCATGGAGCGGATTACCTTATCCAGTCTCCGGCAGGCCGCCAATGATCCGGCGAACCAGTTGGATCAATTCAGCGATTTGCTGCAAAACAATTCGTTGACGGCTGAGGAAGCGCTTGAAAAGGCGGCTGAGCGACTCGAACTCGCCGGGCAATATGATGAAGCCATGGCGATTCTGCCCCATGACCTGATTCGGCGTCAGGATTCCATACCGCCGCCCGTTCTGGCCCGGTTATGGTACCGCTATGCCAGCCTGAACCGGTGGACCGGTAATATTCCGCGGGCTATCTGGTGCGCCACTAACGGCCTGCAACTCTATGCGGAATTAAAAGATACCGCCGGTATTGGGACCACCCACGCCTTGCTGGGATACTGCTACTGGATGATTGACGAATATGCGATTGCCTATGACCATCTGGTTGCCGCCTGGAAGTGTCAGGAAACCACCAATGACGTCCGCGCCCTGGCTCAAACGGCCTGGAACTTGTCGGTCGTCAATCATTTGGAAGGCCGTCTCGACGAAGCACGGGACAACTGCCGCAAAGGACTCGAATTGCTTGGAAAGCTCCAGCCGCTGACGCTCAATGACCATCTGGTACTTGGGAAACTGCTCAACACGCTGGCCCTGGTTGATTCTGAGGAAGGACACAACCAACAGGCGGTTCAAAATTGTAAACAGGCGCTTGAACACTGGTCGCAATCCAAAGACAGCGGGCTGATGGCCATGGGCTATGCCAATCTGGCCGGCGCTCAGGTGGCAATTGGCACCTGGCGGCAAGCTGAGGAATCGCTTCGGCTGGCGCAAACCCTGATCCAGGATCAAAACCGACATACCGAATGCGTCATCCTCACCATTTTGAGTGCCCTCCACCTTCGTCAAGGGAAATTTGCCGAAGCGGAACGCAGTGCCCGGCGAGCCGTCGAACTCGCCATGGAATCTGGGCTCAAAGCCGCCGAAGGCTCAGGGTGGGAATCGCTTGGGGAAATCCTGCTGGCTCAAGGACGTTCTGAAGAAGCCATTACCCAGTTTCGCCACAGCCTCAGGATTTTTACCAAACTTGGCCGCCGCGTTGATTTGCCGGGTCTGTATTTGCGATTGAGCGAAGCCTATTTGGAACGCGACCAGCACGAAACTGCGTTTGAGTGCCTGGTCAAAGCCCAGGAGTTGCTGAAAGATCAACCCAAACTCCATCTCAATGCCCTGACGGCGCGCCTCAAAGGACGGCTGCATATTGCCCGAAACGAGCTTTCCGAAGGCGTCACCAGTCTTGCCCAGAGCATTTCGCTGTTTGAATCCATCAGTCACCCCTATGAAGCCGCCTGTGGTCACCTGGAAATCGGGTTGGCGCTGGCTGGGACCGACCCCGGACGGGCGGTGTCACATCTCGAAACCGCAACCCGAGTTTTCGCCGAACTGAAAGCTGAACCCAAACTCAATAAAGCCAAAGAATTGCTGGCTTCCCTGCGCGAAACGTTGGCGCCGAGCCGCCGGTCAGCCAGTGCCTTGACAATTGATGACGTGGTGGTGATCGAGCGACTGAATGCGGCTTCCGGCTCACACGAACTCTTATTGCGTGAGCTGGCGGCAATCCTCCATAACCAGTTACAGCAGGATGTGGTGATTTTTGAGCATATCCAGGCGGATCATTCCTTTAAGCCAGTTGTCGTTCACGGGTTTTCGGAACGTGAAGTCGAAAAAGCCGCCCGTACATTACGCACCTGCCTCGAAACCGGCAAAAAAGTGCCGGATGGCATCCGATTGAAAGCACTGACAGATACTTCGCATGCCGTCGGGGCTGATTTACAACGCAATTTCTGGGTTTTTCTCCAGGGGGATGATTCCGGGTTGCCACCCCAATTCGGCGCGCTCGATGCCTTGATGCGGATTTCCAACATGAGTCTGGAATTGTGCCGGCTCCGGTCGTTGACCCAATCCATGCGCAAAACCGTCAGCCAGTTTGTAACTGGCAGCTATGTCACCATTGCCGGGATGTTTTGTGAGTCACCCTCCATGCAGCAGGTGCTGACCCAAATCCAGAAAATCCGGTCTTCTGATGCCACGGTACTCATCACCGGCGAGTCCGGAGTCGGCAAAGAACTCGTCGCCCGAGCTATCCATCAGACGAGCACCCGCCACAGCCGGCTCTTTCTGCCATTCAACTGTGCTTCGATTCCGGCTGAACTGGTTGAGAGCCGGTTGTTCGGACACACCAAAGGCGCCTTTACCGGCGCCGACAAAGACACGATTGGGGTTATCCGGGCAGCCAGTGGCGGAACACTTTTTCTGGATGAAATCGGGGAATTGACGCTGTCAGTTCAACCCAAACTGCTCCGATTTCTCCAGGAACGTGAAATCCATGCCCTGGGCGATAACCAGCCGATTCGGGTTGATGTCCGGGTGCTGGCTGCCACCAACCGCAATCTGGCAGACGAAGCCGAACGCGGACATTTTCGGGAAGACCTCTATCACCGCCTCAATGTCATTCGCATTCACGTTCCGCCATTGCGCGAACGCCCCGAAGACATTCCCTTACTGGCCCGATACCTGCTCACTGAAGCCGCCAAAAAGGAAAACAAATCCGTGGTCTTTTCTGAAGCCGCGCTCGATGTCCTGCGCAGTCATAGCTGGCCGGGCAACGTCCGTCAGCTCAAAAATGAACTTGAACGGGCGGTGGTGATGGCCGATCAGGAAACCGTGCTCATGCCCGAGGACCTGTCCCCTGAAATCTGGCAAACCAAACCCGCTACCGCCGGGACCTTGCGCCATTCCGAACCGCATACCGCCCAGTCGCACCCACGAACCCTGGCGCAGGCAATCGAAGAAGTCGAACGCCGGGTCATTGCTGAAACTCTCAAGCGCCATAGCGGAAATATTTCACGTGTCGCTCGCGAACTCGATATTTCACGCAACGGACTGATGCTCAAATGCAAACGCCTCGGCCTGGAATGGCATGATTGAAACAGGGATGAAAAAACCAGGGCTTGGGGTTCAGGGCTGAAGACTCGCAAGCTCGGGGCAAAGGAAGGGATGAGGGATGAAGGATGAGGGATGAAATAAAACCAGTTCTCCAGCCCGATGTCTTCAGCCCCAAGCCCTGAGCCCGAGGTTTTTTCAGTCCACCGAAATTCGGCAAATTTTCACAATCTTGTTTCATATTCCCCAACATCGGCATATAATCGCAGCACCTGCCCCTTTGTGATCCCAAATACAAAATGAAATTACATTTTACATTGAAGGAGTCCCTTACAATGCCGCTCGCTACCAGTGGTCATAAGGGAGTGAGTCGAATTGATCATCCAGCAAAACAAATGCACGGGTGGTACGTCCGCGTTCCCTTCCGCGGCCAGATTCACTCCAAATTTTTCAGTGACAGCAAGCATGGCGGAAAAGAAAAAGCACTCAAGAAAGCAGTTCAGTGGCGCAATAAAGTTGAGCGAGAAATCGGAAAACCTCGGACGGATCGGCCTGTGGTCACGGCCAGTCCGCGGAACAACACCGGAGTGATCGGTGTTCAACGAATGGTGCAAATCCGGCAAAACAAACACGCACCACCCAAGGAATATCCAATTTATGTTGTTTCCTGGCAGCCCGAGCCAGGCGTGCTCAAACGAGAGATTGTCCCGATTAACAAATACGGCGAGGAAAAAGCGTTTATGAAAGCGTGTGCGATTCGCCGGAAACGTGAACGAGAAATGTTCGGGAAATCAATTGTACCAAGCTCCACTGACCTCACGCCGACAGAGGGTGATGGTTCTTAATGCTGTAATTTGGTAAAACTGAAGTTCATAACGACGGATCCTGCGGCCCGGCTCCCTTTTCAAAACCTGCTGTTTCATTGCGAAGCAGCAGGTTTTTACTTTTCTGAATGAAAAGGATAGAACATTCAGGCTTTCGAATGTAATGATATTTAGGGCTGAAGAACCAGGGCTGAAGAATTGGTTTTATTTCATCCCTCATCCTTCATCCTTCATCCCTCATCCCTCATCCCTCATCCCTCATCCCTTCGATTGCCCTCAGCCCTGGTTTTTTCAGCCCAATAACTCGCGAATTCGAGCTTCAGTCGGAGGCGCAAACCGGTCTCCATATTTGGCGGCCAGTTCAGTGGCTCGTGCGACAAAAGCCGAAATTCCATAATCGTTGATGAATTGCACCGTGCCGCCTTTAAACGGAGCAAACCCCCAGCCGAAAATGCTGCCGATGTTGGCGTCTGCCACCGTGGTCACGACGTTTTCATCCAGACACCGCAGGGTCTCAATCACCTGCGCAAACAGAATCCGATCAATCATTTCCGCCTGTGAAAGCGGTTCTCCCACGAGTGGAAACAGTGTTTTTAACTCCGGCCAGAGATATTTTTTACCTTCTTTCGGATATTCATAAAAACCCTTGCCGGCTGCTTTTCCAGCCCGTCCATGTTCCTTGACCATTGTATCAACCACTCGATGGCCAGGATGTGACGGAGCGGTTTTCCCTTCCGCCGCAAAATCCTTTTCGGTTTGCGTTCGAATGTGCAACATCAGCGACATGCTGACTTCATCTGAGACGGCGAGCGGGCCCACCGGCATTCCGGCCTGAATCCCAGCCGATTCAATGGCCTGGGGATGGGTTCCTTCCACAAGCAGGGCAAGACCTTCATTGACGTAAGTTCCAAAGACCCGACTCGTGTAAAACCCACGGCTGTCATTGACCACAATCGGGGTTTTCTTGATTTGACGAACAAAATCAAATGACCGGGCCAGTGTTTCAGGCGAAGTCTCTTTGCCGCGAATGATTTCCACCAGTTGCATCTTGTCGACTGGCGAAAAGAAGTGTAGCCCGACAAAGTTGGCTGGCCGGGATGACGCCCGGGACAGCCCGGTAATGGGCAGCGTCGAGGTGTTTGAAGCATAAATGGCGGTTTCTTCAATTCGACTTTCAGCTTCTTCGGTGACTTTGGCCTTAATCGTGCGATCTTCAAACACGGCTTCAATGATCAAATCACAGCCGCGCAGGTCTTCCGGATCCGCTGTCGGATGGATCAATGCCAGAATTGTGTCGCGTTCTTCAGGTTTCATTCGGCCCTGGCTGACTTTCTTTTCCAGCAATTTGGCGCTATAGCCTTTGCCCTTTTCAGCCGTTTCGGTTGAGACATCTTTGAGTATCACTGGAATTCCACAGATTGCCGCAGCGTAAGCAATGCCTGACCCCATCATTCCGGCGCCCAGCACGCCGAGTTTTTTGACTTTTGATGGGGCAAACCCGGCGGGACGACTGCCACCAGCATTGATCTGGTTGAGTTGCGTCCAAAACGCGGTGATCATGTTTTTGGCAACTTTGCCGGTGGCAATCTGGGCCAGGTAGCGTGATTCAATCCGCGAAGCCGTATCAAAATCCACCAGCGTGCCTTCAACCGCCGCACTCATAATCGCCAGCGGCGCTGGATAGTTGCCGTGGGTTTTTTGGAGCAACATCGCCGGCGCGACGCTGATCATCTGGGCAACTTTTGGATTGCGCGGGTCACCGCCCGGCATTTTGTAGCCCGATTTGTCCCAGGGTTGGGCCGCGTTTGGGTTGGCGGCAATCCAGGCTCGGGCTTTGGTCAACATTTCGTCGCGATCTGATGCCAGTTCGTGGATGATTCCGGCTTTCAGCGCTGATTTGGCCGAAACCTTTTTGCCTTCCATCAAATACGGAAAGGCTTCCTGTAACCCGAGCAACCGGGTCAATCGGGTGACGCCTCCGGCACCGGGCAGCAGACCCAGCGTAACTTCCGGCATTCCGATTTGAACCTCGGGGATATTGAGTGCAATTCGGTAATGGCAAGCCAGCGCCAGTTCGCACCCTCCGCCAAGCGCCGCGCCGTTGATGGCGGCCACGACCGGAACGCCGAGTGTTTCGAGCTGACGAAAACAGGCTTTTAAGGCTTCGGCGGCGGTAAAGGCTTCGCCTGGATCCGTGGCCGCCATCAGCATTTCCAAATCGCCGCCAGCCAGAAACGTTTTCTTGGCCGAAGTGACAATCACACCGGTCAGTTCAGCTTCCGCTTTGAGCTTTTCGATGGCTGTCGCCAGGGCTTCGCCAAATTCCTGGTTGATGACATTTGCCGAGCGATTCGGCATGTCCATGGTCAAGGTAACAATGTTTTGAGCGTCTTTTTCAAAATGAATGGCCATAGCAAGAGGGTTCAGGGTTCAGGGTTCAGGGTTCAGGGTTCAGGGTTCAGGGTTCAGGGTTCAGGGTTGTTGAATATCATTAAATCGTATACAGGAAAGTATCATAAATTGTATACACTTTCGGAAACAAAAAAGTGAGCTAAAGTGTCATCCTCTAGTTAAGAAGGAGGAGAAAAACAATGGCTCAC
>JACQXX010000009.1 GCA_016208495.1 Acidobacteriota bacterium
AATCTAAAAACCTGGCAGTCAGTCCAGGTGGTTGGGAATGAAATCGAACTGGTGGCCAGTTACTGAGTGAGCGGCCAGAAGTGGACATAGTAGTACAGTATTGGAGCGTTAAAGAGCAAACTATCCAGGCGGTCAAGCAGCCCTCCGTGGCCGGGAATAATGGCGGCGGCATCTTTCGTTCCTGATCCCCGTTTGAGCAGTGATTCATACAGGTCGCCAAGCTGTCCGACAATATTCATCACAATGGCCAGGGCAATGGCGTGGGTGAGGGGAAGCTGGGGAAAAAACCAGAATCGAGCCAGCAGGGCAAACCCGATGCTTCCAACAATCCCGCCGCACGAGCCTTCAATGGTTTTTCCAGGGCTGATCGTGGGGGCGAGTTTATGACGGCCAAGCGCCCGACCCGTAAAATAGGCAAAAGTATCGCCCGCCATAATCACCATAAAAAACAGTGATAAAAGCTGACTTCCGATGCGAGGTGGCGAAACCAATTTGAGGCGGATCAGAAAACTGGCCAGAAATCCAACATACAACACGCCAAACAGGGTCGTGGCGTGTGAAACCAGCACTTTCTGAAAGTCCTCAGTGGTTTTCGACGTCAGAATTGACCAGATCATCATCAGTGTGAGCGATGTGCCGATCGTGATCAAGAACCAGTCCGAACCCGGTTGATTGAAGAAAAAGAGCCCTTCGATGACCAGCAACGCTCCAAATCCCGCCGGTCGCACCGGGGAAAAGCCAATTTTCTCAACCAGGAGGAAAAATTCATGCAGCCCGAGCAGCGTTGTCACCAGCACCAGGCCGCCAAAAAAATAAGGTGAGCCAAGCCAGATGCTCCAAAAGAGCAGGGGGAGTGCGATCAGACCCGCTACGACACGTTGTTGAAGATTGGTCATGATGGAGTCCTGGCCTGTCCGTGATCAAATCAGGCCAATGCTGGTTTCTTTTGGTTGACTGCTTCGACACCACCAAACCGACGATCCCGATTTTGGAATGAAAGAATGGCTTCAAACAGGTGTGGTCGGCGAAAATCAGGCCACAGGGTGTCGGTAATCACAATTTCGGTATAGGCCAGTTGCCAGAGGAGAAAGTTGCTCAGGCGCATTTCGCCGCTGGTTCGAATCAGTAAATCCGGATCCGAGCCAGTGTACAAATGACGGGCAATATCGGCCTCGGTCATGCTTTGGGGCGACCGTCCGGTAAGCTGGCATTCCGTGGCCAGGGCCCGGAAGGCATCGGTGAGTTCCGCCCGCCCACTATAATTAAAGGCAATATTAAGCACGAGCCCGGTTTTGTGGTGTAACGTCTGCTCGGCTTTCTGAATATCGCGCAGCAAACTGGACTCGATTTCATGGAGTCGGCCAATAAAGCGTAACCGAACGTTGTTGCGATCAAGCAGATCAATTTCTTTCTGGAGACATTCGCGCAGCAGTTTCCAGAGCATGTCAATTTCAAATCGTGGGCGACGCCAGTTTTCCGTGGAGAAGGTATAGAGCGTCAGGGTCGTAATTCCAAGTCGCGCACAGGTTTCGACAATTTCACGAACCGACTCGATCCCTGCCGGGTGACCCATGACCCGAGGTTTTCCCTGGCGTTTGGCCCAGCGTCCATTGCCGTCCATGATGATGGCAATGTGTGAGGGCATCCGGTGCGGATCAAGCTGGGAGAGCAATGCTTCATCCCGTGATCCAGTTTCAATAAGTCCCTCAAAATTAAACATGATGGTTTGATCGTCCGGCAAAATTCTTGATCCCAAAGCATCCTGGTCAGGCAAGACTGGCTGATCAAGGCTTCAAAGGTATGAAGTAAATGGATAAGTGACAGATTCAGGAGACGAGGCAGGTAGATTCGGTGACTGCTAAAGTGGCCGAGTCTAGTAGTCCACCCGAACCAGAGTCAACCCTTTTGCTGGCGCCGTTGTGATTTGCGCAGTTCTTTGACCCGTCAGCACATCGGAAACCATCGAGGCCGGGTACCGATTGGTTCCAACATCAATCAGCAGACCGGTCATCCGCCGCACCATATACTTTAAAAAACCATTGCCCGAAAACTCCAGACTGATCACCTGGTCAGACAGAGTCTGCCAGGAAACGTCAAATATGGTGCGGATATGGGAGTTGACCTCACAGTCAGCCACCGTGAACGGGGTAAAATCAAACGTACCAATGAAAGAGTGAGCTGCCGTCTGCATCGCATCCCAGTTGATGGAGATGGGGACCGAAACCGCATAGCGATACCAGAAGGGGCTGACAACTCGTCCGGGCCAGAAGCGGTAGGCATAGACTTTTTGGCGAGCCGACCGTCGGGCATGAAAATCAGGTTCACACCGGGAAACTGATCGAACCCGAATGTCAGGTGGCAACTGGGTATTGAGGGCGGCCTGCCAGCGTTCGGGCGGCAATTCTTTGAGCACATCACAATGAATTACCTGACCAAGCGCGTGAACCCCAGCATCGGTTCGGCCTGCGGCGTGGATGGTGACTGGATTCCCCTGGATCGTTTCAAACGCCTGGGCCAAGGCTCCCTGGATTGAAGGACGCCCAGGCTGAATTTGCCAGCCATGGAACCGTGTACCGTCATACTCAATGATTGATTTTAAGCGATGCATTTCATTACAGGGGATACAGCAAACTCGAAGGGAACTGATATGTACTTTACCGAAAATTCCAAGACATTTTAACCACGAAAACCACGAAAAATACGAAAAGAATCAAATACTTACCAAATTCAATAGCTCAGGGAACTTACGACAGGGTACTTCCCATTTTAGAAGGATCCCATCGTGCGAGCAAGAGGCTAAATTGTTGATAAAATTGTATTTCCATTAGCCCTGAGCCCCAAATGGGTAAGTACCTTGTCATAAGTTTCCTAAGATATTGGATTGGGTAAGTGTTTGATTCTTTTCGTGTAGTTCGTGTGTTTCGTGGTTAAAATGTCTGGAAATTTTCGGTAAGGTACTTATGATATCGGGAATTACAACCGCTGGCCGAAAGAACCCGACCTGGCCGTCCAGGCCAGTTTTTCATTCACCAGGGGAGACAGGCCATCGCCACCTGGCGGCAGGTGAGGTTCGAGGATAAACCCTCTCGGAAAGCGATGGATTTCAGCGGGAGAAACTCTTTTGCTTTTTCCCGGTCCTCCTTTTGCCATTATGGGCAGATTTTTGATAATGTACCCTACCATCCTCACTGATTTACCTGCTTATCAAAAAATAACCACGATTCAGTCTGTTGAGCAGACCGTTTTTGGCGACGAATCCAGGTCTGAACTCCAGAATGAACATGCTTGTTTGGCTGTCACCACTTACCCGTTGGCCTGAATCACGAAAACACAAAGCACTTATCCCCCGCTTTATGAACCAGGGTGAATTTTTTAATTACGGAAGGATCGAGAAATCATGAGGTGCCCTCGGTGTTATGCGGATGTGCCACCTGCCGCACTCACGTGTGTCAAATGTGGTTTTAAAACCCCAGCAGGCCGGCGGGCTGAAGGGACCCGAAAACGGAGTCCCAACGTCGATGATCCACCCTGGCGGATGAAACTCAATGCCGTTCTCCGCAGGCTTCCCCATTATGAGAAACTCAATACCATTCGGGTCAATCAGCACGTTGGCATTGTCGTACTGGTTCTGATGATCGGTGGCCTTGGCCTTTGGGCAGCCAAAGTGGTTTTTCATGTGTGTTTTACCTGTGCCAAAGTTGAAGGCGTCTATGAAGGCTCACTGAATTTAACGAATGGAGGCACGGCCAACGTCACCATCCATTTATCGCGATATGGCGAAAATGTTGTCGGTTCCGCGCTGGTTCAGTTTTCTTCTCCAACCCAGGCTGGTCTGGCCCGGCTCTCTATCCCGCTTATTAGTGATGACTTTCACGGGAACTCAATTCGCTTAAAAACCAAGGATGGCGCTGCCAATCTCTTTTCATTTGACGGTGTTTTAACCAGTAATGGACTGCAGGGAGAAGCCGAATTAACCTGCTTTCATCCACGGGCAGAAGCCAAAGCGAATGATTTTGCCGCCACCCGCTCCAGTAAGGATTGAGAGTTGAGGGATATCAGTGCCAGGAGAGGAAAATGGACCGATCAACGTGCCGGCAACGGTTGCTGTCCCGACTGAGCAGGTAAAACACCTCGAAATCTTCAGCCATAAGTCCGATCCCGGAACAGATGCGCGGAATCTTTTGACAAGCAGATTTCTTTTCCTTTAAGTTTCTGGAAGAAAAGCTGTTGTTTATGATTGTTGATCACGTTTGAGTTTGTTTGGGAATGGGGGAATGCATGAAATCAAAGGTATATGTCACTTTCGGTGCGGTCATTTTAATGGCAACGATCAGTGGCGGATGGTGGTTTGATCATCATCAGTCAGCAATTGCCGAGGCGAACAGTGGAAAATCTGAAGCCACCAGTTTAAGTCGCATCGTTCGGACATTTTCCGAAGCCCAGGAGGTGATCAATCAACATTATGTTGAAGAAGTCACGGCGGATGAGATGACCAAAACCTCGATCCAGGGCATGTTGCGAACCCTCGATCCACATTCTAACTATTTTGACACAAAAGAATTTCAAAAAATCCAAAGTGAACAACGGGGACAGTTTTACGGAATTGGTGTTTCCATCAATCGCCGCAATAACCGGGTGTTCATTTTGGCAACAATTGAAAATACACCTGCGGTCAAAGCGGGACTTCGGTATGGCGATGCCATTCTGGCTGTGAATGGCAAATCGGCCCTTGAGTGGACGACCGATCAGGTCATGGACGAAGTTCGAGGGCCGCAAGGCGAACCAGTTGAAGTGACGGTTGAACGAGTTGGGGTTCCAAAGCCGTTGACCTTTAAAATCATTCGCGATGCTGTCCCGCTACCATCAATCCGCCACCATTTCATGATTCGGCCTGGGATTGGGTATGTTGCTTTATTACAAGGATTTACCCATACAACTGAGGATGAATTACGGGTGGCATTGCAGGATCTGCAGGCTCAGGGGATGCGCTCGCTCATCCTGGATTTGCGTGGCAACCCGGGAGGTCTGTTGAACCAGGCGATTAAAGTCGCCAGTGCGTTTCTTCCAGAGGACCTCACGATTCTTTCCCAGAAGGGACGACCTGGGAATGAAGACGCTGAATTTCGCGAATACCGATCTGAAAATGATCGCCCCAATCAAAGCGCCCTGGTGGTATTAATCAATCGCGGGTCGGCTTCAGCCTCTGAGATTGTGGCTGGTGCCATTCAGGACCATGACCGGGGGTTGATTGTTGGGGAACAAAGCTTTGGGAAAGGATTGGTTCAGACCGTCTTTAAACTGCCGTTCGGGTCGGCGCTGACGCTGACCACCGCCAAGTACTACACTCCAAGTGGCCGGTGTATCCAACGGCAATATTCTGGCGGAGCACTCTATGACTATTACGCCCACCAGCCCGGAACAACTCAGCCGCTTGGACAGGCGCTTTCGACCGATATGGGCCGCAAAGTGTATGGTGGCGGAGGCATTACCCCCGATGTTGAAGAAAAAGAGCAAACGTTGACTCCGGTTCAAGCCCAATTGTTTGGCGCCACATTTGAATTCACGCGTCAATTGATTGGAGGCCAAATCCAGGGTTTCCCGCAATTTCGAGTCACGCAAACCCAGTATCATCACACGTTGCGGGATGAGGATTATGTGGTGACGGACAAGGTTCTAACAGCATTTCGAACTTTTCTGCACACCAGCCCGGACTATAAGTTTTTGACCGATGCCCAGGTCACTGAAAACAGTAAGTATTTGCGTAATCTGGTTCGGGAACAGGTTGTGACGGCTGCCTATGGTACTGAGGCCGGGATGGAAGTGCGGTTGCAAACCGATGCGCAAACCCAAAAGGCCATTGAAACCATTCCTCAAGCGCGAGAACTGGCCCAACGTGCCCAGGTCGCCCGAGGCGGCAGAACGATGGTCGAATAAAGCCGGTTTTCCAAATCCGAAACGGCTTTCTGGAAGTCGAGAAAAGAGAGATGAACCATCTCTCTTTTTTTATGGTGTTTAGTTCGTCTGATAATTATTAATATGAGCTTTGACGGATGGCGTGGAAGTGACTCCAGAGTTCGTTTCACCAGCTCAAGTGTGGCGCTATTGGAGGCATAAGCGCCAGGATAAGGGTTTGAGGCCCGCAGGGTCGTCGTTGAATAGCCGTGGTGCGAAGCCCACGGTCACGGCCAGGACGAAACCCAAACCCAACAAGAACGTCATTCAATACCAACGGAAAGGGCACGGGCTTTTTTATCCTGGCGCTTATGGCTATTGTAGGCTGTCGGTTGAAATTGGATTGGAGCGGCGAGTCACCCCAGATAGGCAGATTCGGTTTTTTGAGATACACTGCCACCTGGCTCATCACTGACAATTGCCCCACAGTCTGCCCATCGTCATCCTGCTCAGATAATTTAAACTGCCAAACCAACAATGCGATTTGTTCTGGTGTTTTGCGATCAATGGTATTTTGTGTGGTTGATCAGATTTGGTCTGACCCTTGGCGTTCTTTTGTTGACCGGTACCCATACTCAAGCACAACCGGCACTTCGATTTGAACACATAAGAGAGGGGCAGGGATTGACCAGTGGTGCCGTTCGGTGTCTGGCACAGGATTCGGTTGGTTTTTTGTGGATCGGAACTGAACGAGGCGTCTTCCGATATGATGGGATAACCTTTAAGTACTATCCATTGCACTCAACACCGCTTGAACCAAATGTCACAATCAATTGTATATTGGCTGATCAGACGGGGGGACTTTGGGTCGGCAGTCAGCGCGAAGGGCTCTTTGTCTATAACCGAGCCGGCGATAGGTTCGTCAAATTCGACACTTTGACACAGGTCAGTTTGAAAGATCAGATTCTCTCCATTTTTCAAGATTCCTCCCAGCGGATATGGATTGGAACCAGGCGGGGATTGGTGAGATATGATCTCGAAACCAGGTCGGAGAAGTTCTTTCAGGTCGTTCAGAACGAATCCTGGCCTGTTCGGGCAATTGCCGAGGACTCGCAAAAAAGAGTGTGGGTTGCCACCAGTGAGGGATTGTTTCAGTTTGACCCCAACCTCGGAACATTTCATCCGCACGATGTATGGTTGACGTCAACCCAGCGAGTCCAGGAAATCAACCGGCTGTGTTTTCACCCCGCCGGGTTTCTGTTTGTGGGAACTCGGGACGGGCTGTGGTCTGTGAAAACTGATTCAGGCGATCTCAAGACAACCGTGGTTGATCAGGTGAACCAGACGGCACTGATTCAACCCTGTAATATCACCAGCCTGCTGGTCTTGAATCAGAACACGCTCCTGGTGGGTGGGCAGGATAACGGACTGGCTCAGGTAGATGCTGAAACCGGGACGACTCAATGGATTACACATGATGACCGAATTCCTGAAAGCCTCTCCGGCAACAGTGTCACGGCTTTGCTGCGTGATCGGTTTGGGGTGTTATGGGTTGGGAACGGGGTGACTGGATTGGACAAACATTCGGCCTACAAAAATGTGTTTCGTCTGTATCAAAACAATCCATTTGATGAACAAACCATCAGTGGAAATTATATTCGCGGCATTTGTGAAGATCGCGAAGGGTTCATCTGGGTATGCACTCAGTTTAACGGCTTAAATCGCATTGACCTTCAAACTGGTGACATCACCCGCTTTACCCAGCCCGAAGTCAAAGGCTCAGTTGGTGATAATCGCTTATTTGCCATTTGCGAGGACCGCCGGGGAACGTTGTGGGTGGGTATGGCCGGTCCGAAGGGGTTACACACGTTCAATCGTCGAACCCGGCGGTTTGAACTCTCTTCGTTGATTCCATCCAATACCATTGTTTTTGCGTTGTATGAGGATTTTCAGGAAAATCTCTGGGCCGGCACCAGTGGGGGGTTATATCAAATTTATCCAAATCGCCGGCAATCCCGTCTGTACCGACAAGAGTTTGGGTTTCAGCCCAGCCACTTTATGGATGTCCAGTCGGTGATGGAGGACCGTCAGCACCGGCTGTGGATCGGGCTGGATGGTGATTTGATTCGGTATAATCCGACAACAGGTGAGGTGATCCACTATGCTCAGCAGCTCAAAATCAATCAAACCGGAATCCTGGTCGGGTGCATTCGTGAGGATTCACAGGGCCGGATCTGGATCGCCACCAAGGGGGCGGGCATATTTTGCCATGACCCAATTCAGGACCGATTCGAACAGTTCACCACCCACGATGGGCTCCCGCATAATGTGACCTACGCTGTTTTGGAAGATCTGCAGGGGAGATATTGGATCAGTACCGACAATGGAATTGCCCGGTTCGATCCAGTTCAGCGGCAATTTGTGTTGTTTGGGCCCGAACATGGTTTGCAGGGAAAGGAATTTAACCGGGGTGCTTACTGCCGAACACGGTCAGGGGTGATGTTCTTCGGTGGTACAAATGGACTGAATCAGTTTACCCCAGGCTCAATCCAGCCCAATCCTTCAATCCCGCCAGTCGTCGTGAGTCAGGTTCTCGTCAATGGAATACCACTTCCAGTGAATGACTCAGTCACGCTTGGGGATACCCAGAATACAGTTGGGTTTGAATTTGCGGTCCTGGATTTTAACGCCCCAGAGCTTAACCGATATTCAATTCAATTGGAGGGTGTCAATCAGGATTGGGTTGAGGTCAAGGGACGGCCCCAGGTCATGTATGGAAACCTGCTTCCTGGGACATACTGGTTCCGGGTGAAGGGGGCCAATAGCAGCGGAGTTTGGAATGAGCAGGGCGCCGCGATTCGGATCGTGATCCCACCTCCCTGGTGGCGAACGTCGTGGGCCTATGGCGGCTACCTGGTTTTGATTGGCGGCGGCCTCTCGCTCTTTGGGTGGATGGTTCGATTTCGAGCGGCAACCCAACTTCAACTCCGGGAAGCAACGGCTCTGGCCAGGGCGGCCACGGCGGAACGGGAAGTAGCGCGAGCCCGGGCTGAGGCGGCTGAAATTCAAAAGAAGGCCATTGAAACCGAAAATCTTCAGCGAGGGGAGACCGAAGCCGCGATTCGCAGCAAAAACGAGGAGTTAGGCCGGTTGGTTGAGCAGTTAAAGCGCTCAGAGCGTCAGGCAATTGAAGCCAAAGAAGAAGCGGTCCGGGCCAGCCGGGCCAAATCGGAATTTCTGGCCAATATGAGCCACGAAATCCGCACCCCCATGAATGCCATCCTGGGCATGGCCCAACTGTTGTCTCATTCAACCCTGACGTCACACCAGCGGGAATATGCCCAAATCATTCAATCAAGTACCGATTCGTTGCTGACCATTCTCAATGACATCCTGGACTTCTCCAAAATCGAAGCCGGCGCCATTGAACTCGAAGCCGTGCCGTTTGATCTGGTCGGGTGTATTGAAGACGTCGTTAAGGTTTTTGCGCAACCAGTACGGAGTAAAGGGGTTGAGTTGCGAAAGCGAATTGATCCAGGGCTTCCAGCTCAGGTGTATGGTGATCCAGGTCGAATCCGCCAAATTCTCCTGAACCTGATCGGAAATGCCGTAAAGTTCACCCATCAGGGCTGGATTGAGATCGCGGTGGAGCTTGATCCAGAAACTGGTTCACCGTCAAACTCCATCCGATTTAAAGTCCAGGATACCGGAATTGGGATTCCGGCTGATCGGCGGGATCGATTATTTAAATCGTTTAGCCAGGTGGATGCTTCAACCACCCGGAAGTACGGCGGAACCGGGCTTGGTCTGGCGATCAGCAGCCGGCTGGTGGCATTGATGGGCGGGCAGATTCAGGTGGAGAGCACGGTTGGAAAAGGCTCTACGTTTCGCTTTACTTTGCCATTCACCCTCCCTTCCACATCTCAGGTGACATCTCTCGGAAAGGGATCACTTTCGGAAGTCGCACCCGGTTCGGTTCACCCCCTCAAAATCTTGCTGGTTGAAGACAACCAGATTAATCAGAAAGTAGCCTTACGCCTCCTTGAAAAACTCGGCTATCGAGCCGATGTCGCCATCAATGGTCGGGAAGCCTGCCATCGGGTTGAACAATGTGACTATGACCTGCTGTTGATGGATATCCAGATGCCGGAAATGGACGGCTTAGAAGCTACCCGCTGGATTCGGAGTCGAAGGTGGAAGCCCCAACCCTGGATTGTCGCCATGACGGCAAATGCCTTTCACCAGGACCGGGAAGCCTGTTTTGAAGCGGGCATGAATGGAGTCGTGGTCAAGCCAGTTCGAATTGAGGAACTGGAGGCGATGCTGGTTCAAGTTCCACACCACCAGGAATCGTACCAGGGCGATTCACCAGTGATGGTGTTGCAACCGGAAGTGTTAGAGCGGATTTCCGTGATATTTGATAGCCAGTTTGCGGAAATCCTCAATCAGCGGTTGGGTGAAATCGAGGCCCATGTCAACGTGATGGAACAAGCCATTGAGGCTGGTGAGCGTGAGGTATTGCTTCGAGAAGCCCAGCTTGTCAAAAATAAAAGTGGGATTTTGGGGGCTGAGCGACTCGCTGAGTGGTGCAGCCGGTTTGAACCAGAGCAAAGTCTTCACGTTCAGCGTGAGCTCTGGCAGCGCTTATCCCAGGAAGTTGCGGTACTGGAAGAGGAACTCCAGGTCTGGCTTCGAACTCGAAAAAACAGAAATGTGGACCTGGTGACTGATGAAAGGTAAAAGCCACCAAAAGCCGTGCGGTGACTACCCCATCCCCCACCGCCGATCTTTTTGATCTCATCAGGGAACTGGATTTGAACAACAGGCAGTGGTTAAAAAAATCTTGCCCTTTGGTTTCATACAATTAGCCACATTTTACAAAGTTTACAGATTATAATGCTTGACAGGGGGGGTGCCAGACGTATTCTCACTCACCCTTTTAGAAAGGTTACAGCCATTAACGAATTCCGACCCAGTTCCGTGACGGTTACACCTCGCACCAGATGCGAAACCGGCTGGGTTCACTCTGGTACTTTTCCCAGGCCAGATACTTTTGAAATTCGGAGTTTTTTTGAGCGAAGAATGCCGCTTTACGGCGGTTTCATCTTTACAAATCAAACAACTTGAGTTGTATCAAGACCTTAACCAACAAGGAAAAAGTTCAGAGTTGCTGCCTTTAGGCGGGTTTTGTATTCCAACTTTGGTCTGAAGAGCATAAGCGCCAGGATAAGAAAGCCCGTGCTCTTTCCGGTGGCATTCAATGATGTTCTTGTCGGGTTTGGGTCTCGTTGCGGGCCGGGTCCGTGGGCCTCGCACCACGGCTATTACACAATGACCCTGCGGGCCTCAACGCTTATCCTGGCGCTTATGGGTCTAAAGGGACACTAGACCCCCTGAAGGCGGAATTCTGAACCATTGTTCCTGCTTCTATCAGATTTTGTGTTGGAGATGAATCAGAAACACCGACGAGTCAGTACCACCCGCGTCAGTGGGTGGGTCTGCCGGTTCTCCAACCCCACCCGCTCACGCAGGTGGTACTGACAAGTCCTTTATTTTCAATATTGTTCAAACACGACAGACCAGGTACGGACCGTCTCGCAAACTCTCCGTGCCTGACCTGGTCGTGATGCTTTCAACTGTTACAAAGAAAGGAAGACGAACCTACCATGTTTGGCTCCTCTGGTACAAGTGTGCGTTTGTATCGGCGGCGGCTTCCGGTCATGTTTTTGGCCGTGCTGCTTGCCAGTCTTCAACTCTCGATGGGCCTGCCCTGGCGGGTACTGGCCAACGCCAACGACGAAACCGCCAAACCCACCTCGACGCCACCTCCGACGCCGAAGGTCGTGACGGTCAACAAAACCGTGCCGAAGGTCGAACCGCCTCCCGCGACTCCAGTCTTTTCCAAAGTCCCCACTTCGACTGAAATCACTCGCGCCCGGGTCTTTAACGAACCCTTGATTCCGTTCGGCAGCGCCGACAAATCCCGCGAAGCCCAGGAAAACCTGGTCCTCGCCCAAACGATTACCGACTACCTCACGCAGGACGACTGGCACGACGTCTCCCGCTTTGAAGCCTTCCTGACGCAATTCCCAATGTCCGTCTGGCGGGTGTCGCTGCTGACCAACATGGGCTTTGCCTATCGCTATTCCGGCTATTTCCAGAAAGCCCTCGATACCTGGGAGCAAGCCTGGAAACTCGGCCAACACGACACCAACCCTGATGCCCAGGCGATTGCCCACCAGGCGGTGGCCCAACTCGCCGAACTCCAGGCCCGACTGGGCCGCTATGAACAACTCGAACCCCTCTTCGCCGAACTCAAAGGCCGGAATATCCGTGGTTCCGTGGCCGAAACCCTCAACCTGGCTCACGAAGGGTTATGGATTATGGGCAAAGAGCCGGGTATTGCCTTCCGCTGCGGTCCCTATGCCTTAACCAAAGTCTGCAGCTTGAATCAGATCAATTCCAACCAACCGAAACTGCTGAATTTTGTCTCCACCCGCCAGGGAACGTCCCTGGCGCAAATTGCCCGGATTGCCAAAGAAGTTGGGTTGAAGTATCACGCCGCCCGGCGAACCAGTGCCGATGCCCCGATTCCCGTTCCGTCGGTCGTCCACTGGAATGTCGGCCACTTTGCCGCCCTGACCCACCGGGTTGTGGACCAAACCGGCCAATCCCGGTATGTCATTCAGGACCCGACCTTTGGCACGGATGTGCTGGTTTCCGAAGCCGCCCTCAAGGTTGAAGCCAGCGGGTATTTCCTGATTCCCAAGGAAATTGACTTCCAGGGATGGGAGTCAGTCACTGAATCAGAAGCCGCCACGGTTTGGGGACGTGGACTAACCCGCTATTTTGATGCTGACCGCACAACCTGCCCGGCTCCCATGGCACAGGAAAGCTGCGGCACCTGTCCAGGAATGCCACGGTATAATTTTCACCTGGCCCTGGTTAATCTCAATTTGAAGGATACGCCGGTCGGCTATTCGCCACCACGCGGCCCATCCGTTGATTTTACCCTGACCTATAACCACCGTGAGGTCACCCAACCCGCCTCGTTTACTTTTTCCAACCTGGGAAATCTGTGGATGCACAACTGGCTGGCCTATGCCCAGGAGGATTCCGGTAACCCGCTTTCGGTTCAACTCTATGAGCGTGGTGGTGGACGTGAAACCTTCACGCTGACTCAAGCCACCCAATCCGGAATTGGGTTCTGGAGCCAATCAAAGTTGACCAGATTACCAGCCAATGCCGGTTTTGAACGCTTGATGCCGGGTGGTGGGAAGGAACTCTATACAACTTCAGACAATGGGGCCAACCCACGCTTTTTCCTGAAGAAAATCATTGACCCTCAAGGGAATGAAGTCGGCCTGAGTTATGACGCTTCCATGCGTTTGGTGAGCATTGCCGATGCCATCGGGCAGGTCACAACCTTGAGTTACGAGCATCCGACCGATTCGCTCAAAATCACCAAAGTGACCGATCCGTTCGGACGCTTTGCGACATTTAACTACAATGCTTCACTTCAACTTTCCAGCATTACGGATGTGATCAACCTGACGACGACGTTTACCTACGGCGCCTCGGATTTTATCTCCGCGATGCAAACCCCATATGGCCCAACCACCTTTGAAGCCGGCCAGATGTTTGATGGAGATCCGAATTTACCAGGACGGCGATGGGTGCAGGCAACCGACCCGGTGGGAGACACCGAACGGCTGGAATTCTGGCATGGCGCACCAGATGGCCTTGACCTGCCATTTGAGTCAACCACGATTCCTGGGATTGATACCAGTGACTTGTTTGTTCATTTCCGGGATCGGAGCAGCTACTATTTTGACAAGAAAGCGTGGAGTGAAGCCCAAAACCTGCCAAATGCCGACAAATATGACAAAGCTGAAATCATCCAATGGTTACGATTCGACGACCATCTCACGGTGTCGAGCGTGATGTACTCTCAGAAAAAACCACTCGAAAACCGGGTCTGGTACAACTACCCCGGTCAAACCCTTTCAGATACGCTGGGGAGTTCACGCAATCCATCCCGGAGTGGTCGGCTGGTGAATTCCAACCCGTTGTCAACGGTGGACTTAACCCAACTTTATCAGTATGAGTACAATGAATATGGCCACCTGACGAAAATGATTGACCCGTTCAAGCCGGGTGCCAGTCAAGGCCGGCGGACGCGGTATGTGTATGCCGCCAACGGAATTGACTTGCTGGAAGTGTATCAGGGAACGGAAGGCGAGCCGCTCGCCAATGATGACCTGACGGCGAGCTACACCTACAACAGTCAGCATCTGCCGTTGACGATGATGAATGCAGCAAAACAAACAACCACTTATACTTACAATGGTTTCGGGCAAATGCTGACGGCCACGAATGCCAAAAACGAAACCACGACCAATGTCTATGATTCCAATGGGTATCTGACCAGTACAACCGGGCCGGTGACGGGTTCGACGACGACGTACACCTATGATGGGTATGGCCGGGTGCGGACCGTGACGGATTCGGACGGCTACACGGTGACGACCGACTATGACAACCTGGATCGCCCGACACGGGTGACCTATCCAGACACAACCTACCAGGAAATGACCTATGACAAACTGGACCTGATTCGGGTGAGGGATCGGTTGGGCCGGATCACGGAAACAACCTACGACGCGGTACAACGGGTGACGTCAGTCAAAGACCCGCTCAACCGGATCACGACCTTCAACTGGTGCAACTGCGGCGGGTTGTATCAGATGACGGATGCCAAAAACCAGACGACGACCTGGAATCGGGATGTGCAGGGGCGGGTGACGAGCAAGATGCTCTTTGACAACAAAATGACCCAGTACCAGTATGACGAAGCCGGGCGGGTCAAGCAGATGACGGATGCCAAAAACCGGACGACCATCTACCGATATTTTCTTGACAACAATCTGTATGAGGTGGATTATCCATCTACACTCCCAACTGCACCGGATGTGATTTACAGTTATGCGCCGAACTATAATCGGGTGATCCGGATCGAGGACGACAACGGATACTGGATCGTGTATCAGCATCACCCGGTGACAAGCGGGGGCCAGCTTGGGGCGACCCAGGTGAAGGAAGAACGAACGCAACAAGGGTCGGTGTTTTTTGACTATGACCAGCTAGGCCGGGTTACGACCCGGACGGTGGAGGGCGTGGCGGAAACGATGACCTATGACACCTTGGGAAGGATGACAAGGGTGGTGAATGCATTGGGAACGTTTGATTATGGGTTTGACGAAGTGACGGGACGGGTGACCCAGGTGACCGGACCGAACAACCTGACCTCGACCTTCAGCTATTTCGGCAACAACGACGACCGGCGGTTGCAGACAATTCTGAATAAAAAAGGCACCACAACCCTTGATCGACACGACTACACCTATGACGACGAGGGGCGGATGCTGACCTGGAATCAAGGGTTTGCAACCGCTGATGCGATCACCTACGACCTGGCGGACCAACTCAAGACCTATTCCAAAGTCAACAGCAGCGGAGGCCCGACGCTGCATACCTACAACTATGACACCGCAGGCAACCGTACCGACGAAAACATTGCGCCTGGGACGAAGAATTTCACCTACAACAACGTCAACCAGATGCTGACCAGCCAGGTCGGGTCGGGAACGATCAAAAACTATGTCCATGACAACAACGGCAACCTGACTGGGGACGGAACGCGGACCTACGAATACAACGATAGGAATGATTTGACGGCAATTGTCGAAGGGACGAAACGGTTTGAATTCACCTACGACGGACTTGGCCGGCGGTACAAGATGGTGTATAAGACCAACGGGGTGACGACCTTTACCCGGCGCTTTATCTGGTGTGGAGCGCAACCGTGCTACGAACAGTACAACACAGCGGGTCAACCAGGAGCGACCAAACGGTACTTCGCCCAGGGAGTGCTGGAGGGAAGCGACAAGTACTTCTACATGCGCGACCATCTGGGAAGCGTGCGGGAAGTGATGAAAAACAACAACACGACGGTGGAAGCGAGGTACGACTACGACCCGTGGGGGAGACAGACGCAAGTGACGGGGACACGGGTGTTTGACATCGGGTATGCGGGCTACATGGTGTTTGCGCCAACAGGGACGAACATCAAACTCAACCTGACCTGGTATCGGGCGTACAGCCCAGAACTGGGCCGGTGGTTGAGTAGGGATCCGATTGGGGAGAAAGGAGGAATCAACCTTTATGGATATGTAAATAACCGTCCAATTACCCTAAAAGATTCAAAGGGTTTATGTGAGGATGACTGCTGTAAAAAAGACATACAGAAAATGTATGAGATATATCTGGAAGCTTTACAGTTGATGGATTATCACTTTTCCCGTGACCCCAATCCTCTTATTAACTTTTCGCACTTTATAGCAGGGGAACTTGCCGGGTACAATATGAAAAACTCCTGTGACGATCAAGCTGGGTACGTGATTATCCGTTTGAGCCAACAAACATATTGTAAGAAATGGGATTTTCAAAAAGTCAACTTTTCGATAGATCTCCCTGTTGTTGGTACGGCAACCCCTCATGTAATTGCAAAAGCAAGTTCACCAGGATGCGAAACTGTATATTTTGATCCACTGATGTTTGGATCATTTTGGGGTGATCTGGGTCATAAAGTTCAGGATACTGGAAAGGTTGTTAAATAACATCAATTCTTCGCTTGAAACAACCTATAGTGGTTTTTAGTTGAACAGAGTACGAAAAGTTCTTGAATTCAAATCATTTCCAGAGCAGATCCATTATCTGTTCACTCAAGAATTGCTATAACCCAAACTGGTTTTAAGCTTGCAAAACGGGTAACACAATTCAAGCCACAGGCGAAGCGAATGTTAGCGAGTAGAGTCAAGGGTAGCCAATCAGTTGGAGAGAGTGAACTGTGTTGATTGGATCGATGACTAAGGATTTTGGTTTGGTATTTTCATCCAGGGATGATGCCCCCTTAGCTTTGCTTCAAAATAACTTATCGTTCCTCTGTCTCAGAAGACTGTATCGAACTAAATCTTTGTTTCAAAAGAACTTTCGCTCGGTCCAGCGGAGGGTTCATTCACTTCACGTTTATTAGGTACGGATATTTTCAGTTCAAAGTGCTTAACTCAAATCGCCAAGTTATTTTGAAGCAAAGCCTTAGGGGCAATGGCATCAAGTTAAGCAACTATCCCTCACCTGGGAACGCAGGCGTCTCACCCGCAATCGGTTGTAATTGAAAGGCAAGCGGGCGGATGCCTGCGCTCCCATCCTTAACTTATAGCAGTTCTCATATGAACAAAATACAAGAGATCCTTGAATTCAAATGACTTCCAGAGCATATCTGTTATTTGTTCATTCAAGAATTGCTATAATGCCATTGCCCTTAGGGGTCGTTAAAAAACAACTTTTTAGGAGCGCAGGCATCTTGCCTGTATCTTCCTGCTTATGGAGGGCGAGACGCTGTGCTCCCAGAAACTTATTTTTTAAGGCTCCCTTAGAATTAACCCCTTCGGTTCGCCCAAATTTTCAGCAAATTATTGATTCTGAAAGCCTGAAAAAAACAAGCGAGCCAAGGGTGAACGTTCGGTTCCACAAGAAATACCAAAGAGTCATTATTGTCGCCTTTTGGGGGTTCTTGAGGTTTCCGAGGTCTACTAACGTGTAACCAAGTCTCCAAAGAGGACATAGAGATGAAAAAGGGTATTGCTATAGGGTTGATTACTACAGGAATTATCATATTTTTAATTTTATTACCTGGTTTCTTGACCAGATCAACATCAAGGAATGAGTTTGAAGCGTCAATGGCTTTAATTGAAATATTTAGGGCTGAAATGGCATTCAAAGCCTATTGTGGAGGGAAGTACACAACTTTAGATCAATTGATCAAGACAGGGTTAGTTAGAGCGTGTCGCAGAACGGATCTTTGGAAAGAAAAGAAAACAGGGATAAGAGACTTGAAAAAGAAAGACGGTATAGGGTTTCCTAAGGAAATATGAAAAACCGAGAGGAAACCCATGACCGAACCAAAGAAGTGTA